>DASXMC010000588.1:0-2541 GCA_036495885.1 Allostellaceae bacterium
ATCGGCGAAACATAGGCTTTGTAATAACTGACGCCCGCCATCAGAAAGATCAGCCGGAAGACCCGGTCCAGCACCAATTCGGCATCGGCAGACAGGCGCAGCGGCGGAAAATCGAAGCTCAGCCTTTCTTCGAACCGAGGACCGTCCGCAAAGCGGTAGCATAAAACCAAAGCATTTTCGGCGTGGTCATAGCGGTAGGTCTCAAACAAAAATTCCCTATAATTCATCCCGGCCCTCGACCAGCGCCCGGACCATCCGCAATTTCTGATGATGCAGGGCGAGCTCGAAATTGTCGATCGTCAACGCCTGCCGCCGCGAAACGCCGTCGACCGCCGGCCCATCCCGAACCATGACCTCGACAATGTGCCGGTCCAACGAATCGTCGAGACATTGCAAGAGCCGGTCGCGCCAATCCTCGCGGATCACGGCGAGCGCTCCGATCAGCGCATAGGCAGCCCAATGCGATACTCCGGCAACGATCAGGTGACGCGCCGCGGTGACAGCTGCGATCGTCTCGCCGTGCTCGACACAGCGCGCGATCAACGACGGCGGAAGAGCGCCCATTCCGATTTCGTTGCCGCCGTCGCCGATGGCAATCGTCTCCCACGGCCCGGCGGCGAAGAGCTCGTCGAGCGGGGCTGTGTAGGCGTCGATTTGCTCGCCACGCATGTTGCGTGGGGTGCCATCGCGACTTCGGCCGCAGCGCTCGATCGACACCGCATGGGTAATACCGGCGGCGCGCCAAGTCTCGATGATAGGGTCGAGCGGGGCGCCGATGGTAGCGGCATCGACTGCGACCTCGGCCGCGCCGGCCGCAGCCAAAGCCACAGAGCAAGCGTTGCGGCACGGCTCGTCGGTTGCGAGCCGGCACGGAATGTCGAGGTTCACAAGCCCTCGGGCTAGCAATGCCGCACCGGCCGGACCGTCGGTCTCGGCCGCCGGCGGCGAGGCCATCGGCACGAAAAAGCCGGTGATCAATCCGATTCGACAGGTCCGCGCCGTCGCCAGGGCCGATGCCGCCCCCCACAATCCGCCGCGGGCGACCGCACAAAGCGGCCCGATATTGCGGCCGACATCGGTATGCACCACGGTCTCTATTCGATCGACCCGGCTCCGTACCGCCATCGCGTGGGTCATTGCGCTGTGGGTTAAAGACTTGCGAGCTTGGCGTTCAGGAGATCGGTGATCAGCATCGAACCGGGCGCGTGGGTAATGCAGAAGTCCGGCTGAACTTCCGCGATAACCGCCTGCGGGGTAACCCCGCAAGCCCAGAACACCGGCAGCTCGTCGCGATGAACCGGAACGGCATCGCCGTAATCCGGTTTGTCCAGCCGGCTGATGCCGATCGCCTCCGGCAGCCCAATGTGAACCGGCGCGCCATGCACCGCTGGAAAGCGCGACGTGATCTGGATCGCACGGATCGCATCGGCAGGGGAGAGCGGCCGCATCGAAACCACAAGCGGACCGGCAAACGGACCGGCCGGCGCGCAACCCACATTCGTGCGGTACATCGGAACATTCGAGCCGCAGGTCACATGGCGCAGTTCGATACCCTCCTCGACCAGCGCCTCTTCGAACGAAAACGAGCAGCCGAGCGCGAAGCTGACAAGATCGTCGCGCCAGACGTGGCGGATTTCGCCTGGCTCTTCGACCAGTTCGCCGGCGCGCCATACGCGGTATTTCGGTAGATCGGTGCGGATGTCGAGGTTGTCAGCAAGAGATGGCAGCCGCGGGTCGCCCGGCTCCGAGACTGCCAACACCGGGCAGGGTTTTGGGTTGAGCTGCGCAAATCGAAGGAAATCGTGGGCCAGCGCCTTGGGCAAGATCACCAGGTTGGCCTGCACATTTCCCGGTGCGAGGCCGGCGGTCGCACCGGTAAATGTCCCGTGGCGGATGCGCTGGCGCTCGCGCTGCCCGGTTTCGACGCTTCGGTCAGTTGTTGCGCTCATCGCACCGCCCATGTTCCTGAAGCGCAAACATTACCGTCAACCGACAGCAGGCGTCAAAATGATCAACGGTGACCAAGTCCAGAGGCCTGCCGATGAGTGTGCTTTTTCTCGCCGCCGCGATTTTGCTCGAGATAACCGGGACAACCGCTCTGAAGCTCTCCGACGGGTTCACGCGACTAGGCCCGGCAAGCGTGGTGGTAGTCTGCTATATCTCGAGCTTTGTGGTGCTGTCATGGGCGTTGCGTGGCATCGCACTATCTACCGCCTATGCGGTCTGGTCCGGTGTCGGAACGGCACTAGTCGCGACGATCGGAATTTTGTGGTTCGGCGAGCCGGCCGGCACCTGGAAGCTGCTCTCGCTAAGTCTAATCATCGCCGGCGTGGCGGGATTGCACCTTGCCGGAGCCGGTTCGTGATTGTCCACCCGTCCGCCTGCGCGCCCGGCTTGTGGGCGGGTCGCCGACCGGGGGCGCCGGAGGTTCTCTCGGCGGCACCGGCACCGGGTTCGGCGGCTCCTCGATTGGCGGTGGGCGATCGGGATCAGGCGGCGGTCGCGGCGGTGTCCCGGGAGGCGGAGGTGGCGTCGGGTTTT
>DASXMC010000589.1:0-1767 GCA_036495885.1 Allostellaceae bacterium
GGTCAAGGAATCGCCGCGCCGGCTCGACGTCGCCAAACGGGCGCTCTTTGATATGGGCGGCGAAGTCAAAGGGTTTTACATGACCATGGGCGATTATGACCTGGTCATGATTTACGAGGCGCCGGACGATGCGGTGGCGGCGCGGTTCACGCTGATGCTGGGGATGCTCGAAACCGTACGCACCAGAACGCTCAAGGCTTTTCCCGAAGCGGCGTATCGCGAAATCATCGCCTCGCTCGGCTGAGCCCGCCTCGACCCTCGCTCGTTGGCGGGATCAAAACGTTTGGCTCAGGATCTCTCTTCGCCGTCAACCGGTGCGGGCGCACTTCAGCACGTCGGCGCGCGGATTGCTGCCCTGTCCGAAGATGATCTGCATCGCGTTTGTCGGGCGGCCGCCAAAAGGCGCGGTCCTTTCCCTGTTCGGTGCGATGCAAACTCCCGGTTCCGCGTGTGGCTACCGGCGCCGCTGCTTGGCAGCTCTCCGGAATAATGCAACCGAGCGGGCGCGGTGGCTGCGCCGCGAGTCGAGTCATGCGAGCCCGGACTCGGCCAGGTACTTTTTCATCATGCCGATCAGATAATCGGTAAACGACGCCTGCGCCGCATGGGCTGCAATCCAGCCGAGAACCGCGCGCAACGGACCGCCCGCGATCTCGGTCTCGGAAATCGCGCGAAACCGCGCTTCGATGGCATGGCGATAGCGCTCGGGATCGAGCTTACCTTTGGGCCAGGGATCGAGCGTTTCGTCGACCGCGCACGGCCCGACAAGTGGAATAATCGGGAGGAAATTGTTGCCGACCCGGTAGGTTTGCCGTTGGTCCTCGGTCCACGCCGCGAAAATCGGATTGTCGCTCGCCAGCAGAAAGGAATTGCGCAGAAAATCCTGGCAGTTCTTGCGCCCGAGCAGATAATCGTGGCGCATGAAATCCGGACAAGCAAAGCCGATAAATGCGCCGAGCCCGGCGCTCGCGATCGCTTTGCCGCCGAGCTTTTCTCCGAGCTGCGGGGTCAGCATGAAGCGGCTGAACACCCGTTCGTCGGCAGCGAGAACCAGATCTCGCGAATCATAGCGCGTCTGCTGGATCAACGCGGTGTACATGGCGCCCAAACTTTGGGCGAAGCTCGTCATGCCCTCGGGCCCCAATTGGTTCATGCCGGCAAACGGGTCGATCAGCAGAACCGCGCGGTTGGCCTCGCGTGCGTCGCGCGGATCGCTCCCTCTGATGCCGCATAGCGCGTTGCGCGCCAATGCGATCGGCTCGTTGTCGGTGGTGCCGCCGTCGATTGCCAAAAAATGATAGTCGTCTGGCACATCGCCGGCGCCGTCGGGAACCAGTGCTGCCCAATCCGGGACCAGAACCGAATAGGAGGGCTCGCCGCTGATGGCGGCGGCCGCATCCAGCGGGGCGCGCAATATCACGCGCCAGCGGTATTGCGCCGTGGGCCGCACCAATGCGCGCGGCGGAAAGCCGGCAGGAAAAGCCGCTGTGGCCCGTGCGAATAGGCTGAATTCGTCCCACGTGCTCGCCTGGGGCAGCCGCTCCCCATCAAACCCCAGGACCAGCTCGTCCGGACGGAACTCTACGATCGGCTGGTTCGGGTAAACCAGCGCGTAGCGAATATAGTCGGCGTGGTCGACATAGCTTTCGCCACGTCCGTCGCCGAAATCGAGCCGGAACGGGATCCCGCGGAGATTGGTCAGCGTAAAGATGATCCGCAGCGGCGCGGCGACCCACGACCGCCGCTTTGGGCCCTTGCCGGAAAACT
>DASXMC010000590.1:0-11128 GCA_036495885.1 Allostellaceae bacterium
GTGAAACCGAGACCCGGCCGATCAGGTGCGTGCACCATACCATCCGGACGGATGTCGAACGCTTCGTTGCAAAGCTCCCACATCATTGGCATGTGGCCTTGCGTTACCTCGAGGATGTGGCAATTGGGGGCTGCCATTGCAGCGTGAATGCTCGCGGCGAACAAAACTCCACTGCCCCAAGCATGGGGTGCTAGACGAACACCGTAAGCCGAGGTCAGTGCTGCAATACGCCGGATCTCGGTCATGCCGCCGGCGCGGGCAACGTCCGGCTGCGCAATATCGAGTGCACGGCGCTCAAGCAAATCCTGGAAATCGAATCGCGTAAACTCGCGCTCCCCCGACGCGATAGGAATTGTCGTAGATCGCCGCACCTCCGCCTGACCGGCGTGGTCGTCGGGCGAGACTGGCTCCTCAAACCAAGCGATATCATAGGGCTCAAGCTCTCTGGCAAGCTTGATGGCGGTCGCGACCTCGAGCGAGCCGTGCGCGTCGATCATCAGTTCGACGTTGGGGCCAAGCCCGCGGCGGGCCGCCTTAACCCGGCGCACACAGTTAGAGATCGAGAAGCCGTCAAGACCAACGACGCGCATCTTGGCGGCAGTAAATCCCTTCGCGGCATAGCCCGCGAGTTCCACCTCGGCCTCGTCACCCGCCGCCCAGCCGCCGCTCGCATAACCGCGCACCGAACTGCGCGCAGCACCCAGCGCCTGATAGAGCGGAATGCCGAGCGCTTGCGCCTTGACATCCCAAACCGCGATATCGATGCCGGCAATTGCTTCCATGATGACGCCGCAGCGTCGGCTTACATCGGCCTGGGTGATGCCACGCTCGAGCGCTGGCCTGCTGCGCGAGCCGTTGTACATCTTTTCGTAGATGCGCTCGGAGAACATGGGATCCTCATCGACGCATTCCGCCGCGAGCTCATGCTCGACGATGGCGGCAACGACCGGCGGCGTGCCGAGGGCCGCGCCGATGCCGGTAAGCCCAGTGTCTGTTTCGACACGGATGAGCGTCGCATCACTCTTGACCTTTGTTCCAAGGTCGGTGCGATGATGCTTTTCCTTCGGAACTGGTGCCGACATTGGAATCGCGGATACTTTGACGATTTTCATGGGTCGTTTTTCCTTTGTCAGCCGAACCATCTCGAATTTCCGGTTGCCATCGCGGTCAATCGCCGAAGGTCGATATTTTGAGGCGATGGTGTCGTAGTCGCGAGCGTGCAGTTGCACAACCGGCCTAAATCTTCCATTCGCTCATCTTTCCAACTTCGTGCCCGTTGGCTGCCCGCTCCGGATGCGGATGCGCGAGTCGGACGGCAGCGAGCTACGTCGAGCTCTCGCGCGGCTTGCCCGTGCTGGGCGACGGTCAATTCGAGGAGGTTCGGGTTTGATTGGCGGGTATTGCAGTTCGGGCCACGACCTCGGTACTTTGCCTGCTAAGCCAACCGAGCGAAGCATAAATACGGTGCCAGCGCGGCCCCAGCGAGACGATGTCGCGCTCGCGCTCGCCAAGCACGCCCGCGGCGCAAGCGACGAGGGAGATACCCAAAAGAGGCGGAAATTAAAATTGCAGCCGACTGACGATGTCCCCGGTCGACCGGCATGCCTCAGCGGGGATCCAGGAGATCACCGCCCATTGCGGCGATCCGCGCGCACCGGTAGTAGGTTGGCACGTTACCGATCTGGAGCAGCGATCATGAACGCGCACAACACTGCCGAAGCCGCCGAGATTCTGAACCTGCTGCTGCAGTTCTTTGGCGACGGCGAGCGCTGGGTCAAAGGCCGCTTGAGCGATCGCCGCGGCAAGTGCTGCCTGGTCGGCGCTCTGGATGCTGTCGGCCGCCATCACGCGACGGGGAGCGAAGTGGCGGAGCGGTATCTGGCCGATGCGATTGCCGACTTGAGGGACCAGCACCTCTCTTGCCGTGAGGGTGACGTGGACTATGCCAGATTGCGAGCGGCGCTTCGCCGCGCCGCGCGGGGCGAATGGTATCAGGCGAGCGAAGCTGTTCTGAGACGAGACAGCCTTGCCGATTTCAACGATGGCTGTCACGATTTCACCGAGCTGCGAGCCCTGATTGAACAGGCTCGCGCACAAGCGAAGAAGGATGCCATCTCGAGGACGCGTCCGCGTCTCGGCGTCGAATCCGGCGAGTTGGTTATGGCTTAGAGCGAACAATCCCGATGCGCTTCCGGCGGGCGAGAATTCAAACATCACGCTCAAGCCGGCACCCCGAAGGCTGAGACGCGCGCGGTGCCGGCGAGGAGCGGGCCGTTGTGGCGCCGTAATCTCGCCGACGAAACTCCGAGCGCCGCAAAAACCTTCTGAACGCAACTTCAAGCCAGCGACCAGATGATGAAATCCACACAGGACAGCCCGATCCTCGTGACCGGAGCCGCCGGCGCCGTCGGCGCGATCGGCCGCAACCTCACCGCAATGCTGCTCGCCAAGGGCCACAAGGTACGCGCCCTGGTCCGGCGGGAGGACGAGCGCGCCGCCGCCCTGCGCCGGCTCGGCGCCGAGGTAGTGCAGGGAGACCTGACCGATCTCGCCTCGATGCACCATGCCATCGAAGGATGCGCGCGTATATATTTCGGCATGTCGGTCTCGGCGGCCTATCTGGAGGCCACGGTCAACACCGCCGCGGTGGCGCGCCATCACGGCGTCGAGGCCTTCGTAAACATGTCGCAGATGACGGTGACGCAGATGAGTATCACCGAGACCACCGACAGTCCGCAGCACAAGCTGCACTGGCTAGCGGAGCAGGCGCTGTCATGGTCGGGGCTGCCGGTCCTCACGGTGCGGCCGACGGTCTTTCTGGAAGGCTTCTTCCTCCTTTTCGCCGCTGCGAGTGTGCGCGAAGCCGACGAGCTGGCGCTGCCGCTGGGCGCCAGCAAGACCTCGCCCGTCTCATCGGTCGACGTCGCCCGCGCCGTCGCGGCGATCCTCGACGACCCGGCACCGCACCTCGGTCACATCTACAATCTGACCGGGCCTGAGTCGGCCGACCTGGACCACTATGCGCGCGTCTTCTCCGAGGCGCTCGGCCGGACGATCCGCTATCGCGACGCGCCGACTTACGAATGGAGCGAAAAGCTTCGGGCGGCGGGACTGCCGGAGCATGTCGTCCACCACCTCACAGTGATGACCGAGCTCCACAAGCAGGGGCGCTACGACCGAATGAGCGAGGACTACCTCAAACTCACCGGCGAGACGCCGACGGGCATGTTCGACTTCGTAAAACTTCATGCCGGGGAATTCACGCGGCTCTGAGACCGACTGCTGCGGTCCTGCACGCCAGTCCCCTCTCGACCACGCCGCACTAACGAAAACACACACCAAGACTTGCTTGCCCGAGCGACAGCCGCGTCAGACGGCTCCCCAGCGACGGGGATAAGGGAGCCGGCTCCAGCTGCACAGCACCCAGGGCGCGGCTCGCGCGCAGCAAGAGAGACGCCCAAAAGTTCAGATGAATGCTGAAAATTAAAAACGTGGGCGTATTGGCGATTGGACTGCCGAACTTGTTCGACAGTACCGACGGCACTCGGCTGTGTTCGCCGGCATCGCCGGAATTTCCGCGTCTGCGGCGGCGAAAGTCAGCGAGCGAAAGCACGCGCTGCGTTTCCTGGATGGCGCCAAGACGCGCCAGGGCGGCCGACGGCGGCTCTACCGAGGCGAGCAGGCACGTTCCGTCAGGCAACCCTTGCGCCAGGTTCCTTCAGGCAACCCTTGCGCCAGGTTCCTTCAGAGAGAACAATGAGCGGTGAAGCAATAAAATTGCGGTCACGCCACCAAGAGAGAGAATGCCATGGACCTCGGATTGCACGACAAGCATGCAGTCGTGACCGGCGGCAGTCGCGGCATTGGCAAAGCCATCGCGCTGGAATTGGCTCGCGAAGGGGTCGATGTGGCGATTCGTGGCCCGGAACAAGGCGGATCTGGAGGCGACGGCACGAGAGTTGGCGGATGAGACGAACCGGCGCATCGTTCCCCTCGCCGCCGATGTCACCAGCAAGGAGCAGGTGGACCGCATGGTCGCCGAGGCGGCCCAGCAGCTGGGCGGGCTGCACATCCTGGTCAACAGCGGGTCTCACCCAGGGGGCTCGGCCACCGCGACCGGCCCGATCGAAACCGTCGTCGACGAGGATTTGATAGAGGATTTCAACGTCAAGTATGTGGGAGCGTTGCGCTGTTCCCGCGCGATCATCCCGTTCATGAAGACGGCGGGCTGGGGCCGCATCATCAACATCAGCGGCGGCAACGCCCGCAACGCCGGCAATCTCAGCGGCGGCGCCCGTAATGCGGGCCTGGTGCACATGACAAAGACGCTGGCCGTCCAGCTCGGCCGTCACGGAATCACGGTCAATTGCATCCATCCCGGCACGACTCGCACCGAGCGCACGCCGAGCCTGCTTGCCGCCCGCGCCACCCAGCTGGGGGTATCCCCGGAAGAAGCGGAGCGGCGGGACTTCGCTCCGGATTCGCTGCGAGGCAATGCCATTTGCCGCTTCGGAGGTCGCGTTCGTCGCCGTCTTCCTGTCCTCCGAAAAGGCCTGGGCGGTCTCCGGCGAGCTGCTATCGGCAAGCGGCGGGGCCGGGCGGTCGGTATACTACTGAATCCACCAAGCATGCTGAAGGTCGCGTCAGCTGCGGGGAGATTTGGGATGGGCAAGGATCGCAGCGGCGAGAGAATGAAGCTGGGGCGTTCTTTCCACCCGACCGGGAACCACGTGGCCGCCTGGCTGCACCCTGACGCGCAGATCGACGCCGGCACGAATTTCCGACATTACGCCGAGATCACGCAGACCGCCGAGCGCGGCAAGTTCGACCTGATGTTTGTCGCCGATGCGGTCGCGACGCGCGACGGCAAGCTCGAGGCGCTCAGCCGCTGGCCTCAATACATGGCCTATTTCGATCCGCTGACGCTGCTGCCGGCTCTCGCGGCGGTGACGACGCATGTCGGTCTCTGCGCGACCGCGACGACCAGCTATAATGAGCCCTACCACATGCTCGGAAATTCGCCTCGCTTGATCACATAAGTCGCGGTCGTGCTGGGTGGAATGTTGTCACATCATCGAACGTCTCTGAGGCCTTCAACTTCGGACGCGAGCGGCACTATGAGCACGATGCCCGCTACGACCGGGCGATCGAGTTTGTCGAAGTTGTGAAGAGATTGTGGGATAGCTGGGACGACGATGCGTTTGTTCGAGACCGCAAATCGGGACGTTACTTCGATCCGGCCAGGCTCCACTATTTGAACCATAAGGGCGAGCATTTCTCGGTACGTGGCCCGCTGAATGTCGCGCGGCCGCCGCAAGGCCATCCGGGGCTGTTCCAAGCTGGCTCGTCCGAAGTTGGCCGCGGGGTGGCAGCGCGCTTCGCTGAGGGGTATTCACACCGCAGCACACCCTTGCGGGCGCGCAGGAATTCTACCGCGACCTGAAGGGGCGCATGCGAAAGTACGACCGTCCACCTGAAGCGCTGAAAGTAATGCCGGGTCTCAATGCGATCGTCGGACGGACCCGTAAGGAGGCGGAGGAACTAGACCATTTCCTGCAGTCGAAGATCCACCCCGACGTCGGGCTCGAATTGGTCTCGAACCAGCTCGGCGGGTTCGATCTGTCGGAATGGGATCTCGATGGTCCGCTTCCCGACATCCCGGAACGGCAGTTCGCACTCAGCGGCCTGGTAATACCCGCAACATCATCCGCTGGGCGCGGGAAGAAGGGCTGACGATCCGACAAATCTACCAGCGCTTCGCCGCCGCTCGGGGACAACGTACGCTAATCGGCTCGCCGAGCGACATCGCCGATAATATGGAAGAATGGTTTCGTGGTTACGGCGTCGACGGCTTTCTGTTTCATCCCTCGCATTTGCCGGGTGGGCTCGACGATTTTGTCGCGCTCGTAGTTCCAGAACTACAGTCCCGCGGTCTGTTTCGCGCCGAGTACGAAGGCACTACGTTGCGCGAGAATATGGAGCTCGAACGGCCCAAGAGCCGCTACGTCTCAAATTGATCGGATCAGGCCGCGCTGCGCGCCTCCCTCGATGCGCTGCAGCGAGCTGTTATTCTGACCGGCTATCCAACCGGGCACGCCGACATGCGCAAATCATCGATTTGCAAGGAGCCGGTTCATGAAAAATGGTTTGAGAAGATCGCGCAGCGCTTCTTCCGCCTGCAGACACTCCACGGACGCCGCTAGTTAAGATCGCGATGACTGCTCACATGGGCATGTTCGAAGTCAAAGGCTCAGGTTTATGGTCATTGGCAGTTCCCCGTCGGTTTGTTCGGATCCAAGGTGCCCGTTTCGATGACCTGATGGCGTGCTACACCAGATCAAGATCACATACGGTCGCCGCTGGTTGCGGCGGCACCAATATCCCGCGTCCGGCGGGTGGGACTCAGGAGGCCGGGACCATTTCGGCCAACATTTGCCCGGCGGTTGTTTGAACCTCGATAATGGTGGCGACCTCGATGATCCGGTGACGCAGTCGCACGGATGACCGCTTTCGGGTAGAGAGGACCGTGGGCATAGAGAGGAGGATGGTCCGCACTCCACCCTGAGCTGCGATTCGCCTACATTGATCAACAATCTGATGACCCCTGCGCACCTTGACGTTACTCCTTTGGCACGATTCCGATTCACCCGGATCAGCGGGCTGCGCTCGTCGCCCCCGATCAGAACGCGATCGTCGCGATCGCCGCCTACCCGCTCCTGCCGTTCCTCGCCCGCATGCAGGTGAACGGGTCCGGACGATGACGCGTGAAATCACCCTCGACGACATCGAGTCGCTCGCGGTCGGCTCGTGGATTCTCGGCACCGGAGGGGGCGGCAGCCCGTATCTCGGGCTGCTCAACATGCGCCGGCTTTACGCCGAGGGGCACCGAGTCGCGCTGATGTCGCCGCTTGACTTGGCGGACGACGACCGGGTCGCTGTCGTCTCCAACATGGGTGCGCCACTGGTCGGGCAGGAACGCCTCACGGACAGCCGCAACATCGCCCGCGCCGTGCAGATGCAGGAGGAGTATCACGGCTGGAAGTTCCGCGCCGTAATGTCGCTGGAGATCGGCGGCAACAACTCGATCCAGCCGCTGATGGCAGCAGCGCATCTGGCGCTGCTGGTGGTCGACGCCGACACGATGGGCCGCGCCTATCCCGAGGCGCAGATGACCAGCGTCGCGGTCGGCGGCCTGAGGCCGCACCCGTGCGCGCTGTATGACCCGCGCGGGATCGAGGCGATCGTGACGCAGGTGCCCGACTGGAAATGGATGGAGCGTGTAAGCCGAAAGATCTGCGCCGAGATGGGCTCGATCGCCTCGACCTGTAAAGCCCCGCGCACGGGGGCCGAGGTCAAGGAGTGGGGCATCCACTTCACGACGTCGAAGGCGATCGGCATTGGCGCCCGTGTGCGCGCTGCCCGGCGCGACCACACCGACCCGATCGAAGCAGTCCTCGACGAGGCGCGCGGCAAAATGCTGTTCCGCGGCAAAGTGGTCGACGTCGCCCGCCGTACGACCGAAGGGTTCCTGCGCGGCACCGCAACGGTCGAAGGCCTCGACGACAACCGGGGCAGCCGGCTCGAACTGGCGTTCCAGAACGAATGGGTGGTGGCCTGGAGGGACGGCACCCCGATCGCGATGTCGCCCGATCTGATCTGCGTACTCGACACGGTCAGCGGCAACGCCTTCGGCACTGAGACGATCCGCTATGGCATGAGGGTGACGGTGATCGCACTGCCCGCGCCCGCCGTGTTCCTGTCGCCGAAGGGATTGCAGCATGTCGGGCCGCGCGCGTTCGGCTACGACATCGAGTTCAACTCGGTGTTTGCATGACTGCAGCGAGGCCTTCCCGAACCCGCCATTCTGGGGCGCTGCAGCGCAGCGGACCCGCTGAGTCGCCCCGGAATGACAGCGCTGGCGAACGGCTGACCAAAAGACGCGTCGGCATCGATGTCGGCGGCACCAACACCGATGCGGTGCTGCTCGACGGCGCGCGCGTCGTGCACGCAGTCAAGGCCCCGACAACTGAAGACGTGACCGGCGGGATCGTCGCCGCGTTATCGCGCCTGACCCGGCACCCGGAGATCGCCGGCACCCATGTCGACGCGATCGTGATCGGCACGACGCATTTCATCAACGCGGTCGTGCAGCGCCGACATTTGTCGAAGGTCGCGGCGGTCCGCGTCGGCGTGCCGGCGAGCGCGTCGTTGCCGCCGTTTTGCGATTGGCCTGCCGACCTCGCCGAACTGGTGCGCGCCGACGTGTTCATGCTCGAAGGCGGTCACGACTACGACGGCCGTCCGATCATGCCGTTCGACGAGGCGGCGATGCGGGCGGCAGCGCGGGACATCCGCGCCAAGGGCATCCAATCGGTCGGCGTCGCCTCAATCTTCTCGCCACTCGACCCCGCGCACGAAGAATTCGCCGGCGACATCCTCGCCGAGGAATGCCCCGGCGCGGCGGTGACGCTGTCGCATCGGCTCGGCCGCATCGGTTTGCTGGAACGCGAGAACGCCGCGCTGCTCAACGCCGCGCTCGCCGGGCTGGCGCGTGACACAATCGCCGGGTTCCGTGGCGCGATTGCGTCCAGCGGCATCGACGCCCCGCTCTATCTGACCCAGAACGACGGCACGGTCATGTCGGCCGACATGGCGATGGCACTGCCCGTCATGAGCTTCGCCTCGGGCGCGACCAATTCGATGCGCGGGGCAGCCTTCCTGTCCGGCATCCAGGACGCGATGGTCGTCGATGTCGGTGGCACCTCAACCGATATCGGCCAGCTTCGCCACGGCTTTCCGCGGGAAGCCAATTCGGTCGTCGAGATCGGCGAGGTGCGCACGCTGTTTCGCATGCCCGATTTGTTTTCCCTCGCTCTCGGCGGCGGCAGTATCGTTTCGCCCGATCCGCTGGCGGTAGGACCGCTCAGCGTCGGCTACCGGCTGACCGAAGCGGCGCTGGTGTTCGGCGGCCGCACGATCACCGCTACCGACTGCGCCGTCGCCGCCGGGATCGCCGAGATCGGCGACAAGGCGCTCGCCAAAGTGCCGCCCGCGCTGGCCGCCGCGGTGCTCGGCCGCGCCCGGACGACGATCGAAGACGCGGTCGACCGGATGAAGACCGAGGCCGGCGACGTAATACTGATCGCGGTCGGCGGCGGCGCCTTTCTGGTCCCCGACCGCCTTGCCGGGATTTCCGAGGTGGTCCGCGTCCCGCACGGCGACTGCGCCAACGCCGTCGGCGCCGCGACCGCGCAGATCAGCGGCGAGACCGACCAGGTCTACCGTGACCTCTCACGCGCGGACGCGATCGCCGCCGCCGAAGCCCAGGCCATCGTCCGGGCCAGCAAGGCCGGCGCCGACCCCGCTACGATCACTGTCATCGAGATCGAGGATATGCCGCTCGCCTATCTGCCGGGCAATGCGCTGAGGGTCAGGGTGCGAGTGGCGGGGGAGATGGTTGGGGGAGAATAGCCGGATATCGTCTGCGCGGTACGACGTGCATCGTTCCGGTCCGTCTTGTTGATTTGCTGCGCCTTCGGCAAAGCCTTCATGTGCAGCGTCTCCACGCAGATCACCGTCAGGTCGGCCGCCCATGCCCGGCCAGTTTGCCGCTCGACGGCGCAGGTCTTTAAGGGCAAGAGCGGCCATCGTCTTTTTAGTCGCTTACAAGCGAAGTGTTTGCAACCTCTGAGCGGATTTGTCAGCCGAGAGCAGGAATGATGTTGTTTTCAATGAGGCGGCGGCCGGCGGCGTGGCCAGCGCGAGTCAGATAGTAGCGATAGGTGGCAGGGAGACCCAAGATTGCCTCGCAATGCAGATTTGGGTCCGTCGCTTAGGAACCGATGGTTCGTAGACTCTCCGGCGTAGCAACCGGATTCGAACTCCAGGTCCCTTTGGCGAGGTAGGTTGCTTCCCGCGAAGGTGAAGGGGCAGGAGGTCGATCAAGGTGGTCTGAAAAAGGCCAGTCCCTTCATCGCTGCGGGACTAATGGTTCGAATCCAGCTCCCTCCAGCGGGGAGTCAGGTTATTGCGGTTGCGGCGCATCGTCGAGTCGCTGGCGTTTTCGACGATCCGTCACATCCGTATTTTGACGGTCCGTCGCTGTTCACCGCCGGAGGGTATAGCTCAGCCGGGGCCGCAGAAGCCTATGCCCGCCTCGCGGCACAGCGCGATTCCGTCATTGCCGATAATGTAAATGCGCATAGGTGGGGTCTCCTGACTAACCCCAGCGGCGGTGCCGCCGGTGACCCCACTCACGCTCTCTTCGCCGTCCGAAGCCACTCCATTCCGGATAATCTTGTGGCGTTGTTGGGCCGACTCCGAGCATGGAATTGCTCGACCGAGAACGCGTAATTTGCGGTCGGCAAGGGCTAAGCCGTGCCGACAAAGACTGTGCACGTCCGTAAGCGCCGATGAAGCCCGAACCCGGCCCCGATGCTGTCGGCAACGCCGCTGGCAGGCTGACCGCCGGCAAAACCGGGATATTGACCGAGCGGCCGATGCATCGTGTCGACGCCTATCAGATGGTGCGTCGGCGCACCGCCGAGGCCGGGAGCTCGCGGCTAAGCACGACCCGCTCGCCGCACCATTCGGCAACAGCGGGGCGATATTCCTCCCGGCGCACATGGCCCCAGACCTGCGCACCAGCGGCGGCGGCCAGTTGACAGGCGAGATGCCCGACCCCGCCCGAAGCACCGTCGACCAGCACCTTGCGCCCCAGCAACAGCCCACCTTGGCGCAGCGCGTGCAATGCGGTGAGGCCGGCGACCGGCAACGCCGCCGCCTCGGCATCCCCGACCCCATCGGGCAACGCGGCGACCGCATGGGTGCGGCAATTAACCCGCTCGGCCCAGGCGCCCGACGGCAGAATGCCGACCACGCGCGTCCCGGACCGGGGCCCGCTGCCATCTGCCGCTTCGGTCTCGGTCACGCCGGCAAAATCCCAGCCGGGCCGCCACCCCGGCTCGGCCTGCTGCACAGCGCGCCGCGTCTCACCACGGTTGAGCGAGATTGCGGTCACTCGCACCAGCGCCTCATCACGCGCAATTCAACCGGCTTGATCGCAAGCCTCCCCGGAGCCGCTGGATCGACGACAACAGCACGAACCTGTCGAGGCATGGGCGTTCTC
>DASXMC010000591.1:0-3465 GCA_036495885.1 Allostellaceae bacterium
TTGGTGATCGTAAAGCCGCGCTGGGCCAAAATGTTTGGCAGCCAGCCGCCAAGCCCGACCGCGGCGCTGAAAAAAGCGAAGAAGCAGATCATCGCGGCGATGATGCGCCCGCGATAGCGGCGGAAGACGACACCCATTGGATCGCTGCGGATATCGGCGAGCGCGTCGATCGTCAGCTCGTCATCACTGGCCGCCCGGCCGAGCCCCATCTCTGCGAGCTGATCGAGCGCCTCTTTGCCGCGACCATGGGTGACGAGCCAGCGCGGCGATTCCGGCAGCCGAAAGCTTGCCGCAAACACCGCGAGGCCACCCAGGCCGATTATGACCCACACCCCGCGCCAGCCGACGGTACCGCGCAAAGCCAGTGCCAGCAAGGTGCCCAACGGCCACACGCAAGCGCCGCCGACAAACTGCATGAAGGCGGTGATGCGCCCGCGGATGCGTTTTGGCGAATATTCGGCGGCATAAGAAAAGCACAGCGGAGCTGCGGCCCCCAACGCGATGCCGGCAACAAATCGCCCGATCGCCAGCCAGCCGACAGTGGGGGCGAGTGCGGCCGCGATCGTGGCGAGGCTGTAGGCGGCGACGGCGAATTGGTACACCCTCTTGCGGCCAAAGCGGTCGGTGAATTCGCCCTGGCCCAACGCGCCCAAAAACAACCCGAGCAAGGTGGCGGTGCCGACCGTGCCGACCCCGGCGGGCGTCGCAAAGTGTGTGGCGACCATATCCGGCACCAGCGAGCCGAGGATGATGAAATCCATGACGTCGAAAAAGAGGCCCGCGGTGATGATCGCCAGCACCCGCTTGTGCACCGGCCCGAGCCGTGCGTTGTCGAGCGTCTCGTCGACATAGGCCACGATCGATTGCGCCACGCCCCTTCCCTCCCTGCTGCAATGATTTGAAGGCTTGTTTCGTCTCAGGGTGATCGGTAACCGCCCCTCAGCTCCGATCACGTCCAGGCAGGCTCTGCGGCTTCGTGGGTCCCTCCCTCTCCCTGCGAGCGGGGAGAGGGTCGGATACGAGCGTTATTTCACCGCCGAGAACGCTGTTGGCTGCAGAATGTAGTTTTCGACCCGGGCGACGATCGGGCCGTTGCGCTCGGTCTCGGCGCGTTTCGAAATCCACTCCTGGTCCACCTGGAACGCATTCCATTTCTTCTCGCGGTCGGCAAGAGACTCCCATTTCAGGAGATAATGCAGCGTCTGGTTCGACTCGCCGATCACGGTCGTCCAAAAGCCGGCCTGCTCGATGCCATGCCGCTTCCAGATCCCCAAAGTAATCGTGTCAAACCGCTTGAGCAGATCGGGCAAGCGGCCCGGCGGGCAATGGTAGATGCGCAGTTCGTACAGCATTGCTTACTCCATTTCAGGGAACTAGGGGGTGGGGGTGATTTACAGACAAAAGCCGCCTTTGGCTCGTCACCCCCGAGAAAGCGGGGGTCCAGGGCTAGCGGGACCCTCTGACGCCCTGGATTCCCGCTTTCGGGGGAATTACGAAGCGAGAGACCTTATTTACTATCTGCGATGCCGATGCGGAGCAGTCCGACTACTTTACTGACGAGAAGTTGGTCGGCTGCAGGATGCAGTTGCTGATCGAGGCGACGATCGGGCCGTTGGCCTCGGTCTCGGCGCGCTTCGAAGTCCATTCGGGATCGGCCTGGAACGCTGCGAATCTCTGGGTACGTTCTTCAAGCGATTCCCATTGCAGTATGTAATAGAGGTCCTGGTTCGATGGGCCGATCGCTACGGTCCAGAACCCGGCTTGGCGGATGCGGTGCTTTTCCCACAACGGCAATGTGATCGTGTCGAAACGCTTGATCAGGTCCGGCAGGCGGCCCGGAACGCAGTGATAAACGCGCAGCTCGTAGATCATCTTATCTCCTCCGGATTGGCGAGGTCGTACATGAGATCCGCAACAATGCGGCCAGACGCGACGCGGCAAGCGCACGGTCAATTCACCCGGGTCTCGACCCAGGCGGCGGCGTCCAACAAGGCCTCGTCGCGGAACCGCGCTCCAACGAGCTGGATGCCGAGCGGCAGTCCCTTGCGGCCGGTACCGGCGGGCAAGGTCACGCACGGTGTCCACGCCAGGGTCCAGATCGCGTTGAAGCGGGCGTCACCGGTCGACTCCAGCCCCTCGGGCGCTTCGCCCACGGCACTCGGCGCCAGCAGCACGTCAAACTCGGCAAACACATCGTCGAGATCGGCGCGGAATCTCTCGGCCGCCTCGATAGCCTCGACATAGGTCGACAACGGCAACGCGCGACCCGCCGTCAGCAGGCCGTCGCGCAATGCCGGGCTCAATTGATCGCCGTGCACCTCGTATTCGTAGGCGTAGTTGCGCGAAGCTTCAAAAGCAAAGACGCGGTGATGATGGTCGAGGATGTCCGCCGGAGCCGGCTCCACGTCTTTGACGACCGCACCGGCGGCAGCCAGCCGCAACGCGGTTTGTTCGAGCAGCGCCTGCGTGTCGGCATCGGCATGATCCCACGCGGGGGTGCGGCAAAAGCCGATGCACGGGGCATTCGCGGTGCGATCGACCGGATGGCGCGGCTGCACCAGCAATGCCGCGCGCAAGAGCGAGATGTCGTCGAGGCTGCGGCAGATCAGACCCAGAGTGTCGAGGTTGTGGCACTGCATCTTGATGCCGACGCGGCTGAACTCGCCAAAGGAAGGCTTATAGCCGATGACCCCGCAGAACGCCGCTGGACGGATTGTCGAGCCGCCGGTCTGCGTACCGAACCCGACCGGCACCTGAAAATCGGCGACGGCTGCCGCCGACCCGCTCGACGAGCCGCCGGGTGTGTGCGCCGGGTTCGAGGGATGTACGGTCTCGCGCGGATGGCGGTTGGCGAATTCGGTCGTCACTGTCTTGCCGAGGATGATCCCGCCCGCCGACCGGGTCAGCGCCACGCAGGCAGCGTCAGCAAACGGGCGGTTGCCGCGATAAATCGGCGAGCCGTGCTGGGTCGGCATGTCGGAGGTGTCGATCACATCCTTGACCCCGACCGGCACCCCCTTCAAGACACCGGGGCGGCCCAATCGGTCGACAGCACGCGCCTGTTTGAGGGCCAGCTCAGGATCGAGCCATACCCAGGCCTTGACGGCGGCGCGGCTCTCGGCGCGTTCGAGGCATTCGCGCGCCAAGGTCTCGGCGGAGAGTGTTCCCGCCTCGAGGCGGGCAGCGGCCTCGCTCGCACTCAGCCGTTCGGCGCCGCTCATTTCGCCTCTCCTCGATCCAGGCAGCTTGCGGACCCAGATCGGCCATAGTCCGGCCCGTCAGTCAATCCTGGAAGCGGACCTTCAACACTGTCTAACCCTTGCGGATTCGCGCCCGTGTGGAAACAGCCGACCATCCGTCACTTCCCCGCGGCCAGGTCGCGATCGACGATGACCGCCACTTTGCCCACTGTCCCATGACCCGCCTTCAGCGAGTGCAGTCCCGCATTGATCGCCTCAACGGTGC
>DASXMC010000592.1:0-5819 GCA_036495885.1 Allostellaceae bacterium
CGAGCCGGGTCTGCAGCACCTGGCCAAAGACGTTGATGCCTTCGGGCAGGATGAAGCCGTTCAGGCGGAATTGCAGATTGGCATGGTCGCCGCGGACATGAATCTGTCCAAACGAATCCTGGGTGACGCCGGGTGCCTGCAACAGCAGGCGGTTCAACGGCTGATTTTCACCTTGCGGCTGGGTCTCTATCGCCTGACGGTTAAACCTGTAGACGCTGGCCCCGAGGCTCGGCTCGATTGACTGTCGCGCAATGTCGAGCTGCTTGGCGATAACATTGATGTCGCCGAGCGTCAGTCCGCCAGCCGCCCGCGCCGGGGGGTCCGATGGCTGTGACGCCGGGCTGTCGGCCTGCGCCAGTTGCCCATCGGCGCCAGACGTATCGATTGCGCCAATCGACGAAAGGCCGGTCAACAGCGTGGGCCCATCCTGCGCCGCGCCGGCGCCTGTCGCCGCGGAGGTGACCATGACGATCACCGCCAGTGCTGATGCGGCTCGTACCTCCTCGCGTATGGGGCCCATATCAAATGCCTCGTATCGATCGTGATTTGGGACCAAGGCGGAATCGCCTCCGGTACGTTATACCGTATCAAACGCAGAGCGATCACGACAAGTGAGCAAAATCGCCGGTTTATAGCGACCGCTACGCGCCTGGGACGAGCCGCATTCGTTTGCCGGTTGTGCCGACATCAGCAGAAGTTCTGGCTGGGGGCCAGTCTGCCGCACTCGAAGTTCCCCGGATCGGTTGCGGCAATTTTCGCGCGGCTGCAGACAACGCGGCTTTACCGCTCGCAACACCAGGATTGAAATTGTCGCCAGCCAGCCCAGGTTGCTGGCATGACGCGAGTGGTCGTTCTACTGTGCGCGATGAGTGTCCTTATCCCCGCTGTGTGCGCTGGGCAAGAGTCGGCGCCCGATTATGCGGCTATCGCCCGCCGCCTCGACCGGCAGCGGGCCGAGATTGCGCCGCCTCTCGGCGCGACGGTGTACACCCTCGATCATCGCCGCTTGCTCGATCAGCCAGGGGATGAGAACGTTCCGTTGGG
This sequence comes from Allostellaceae bacterium, assembly GCA_036495885.1. GTDB lineage: Bacteria > Pseudomonadota > Alphaproteobacteria > ATCC43930 > CGMCC-115725 > AP-15. The sequence continues at coordinate 1,045 of DASXMC010000592.1, forward strand.
CAATTCGCTTCTGCAACTCCCCGGCGTTTCGCTCGCCCCCAATGGCCAGATAAGGGTGCGCAATCAGTAACCGCCCCGCGACGACGCGGCGTATCAATCAGTCGGGCGGCCGCAGGCTGCTCTCCAGCGTCGATTGAGGCCGCAACCGGCTAGCACGTGCCCGCGCCGCCTCCAGCAGGCACCTCCCGTACCCCTAAACAACCACGCCTGATGGTGGCGTCTGCGGTGGCGATGCTCTAGCATCCCTGCGCGAGTCGCCCCGCCCTTTGCTCCTCGGCGGCTCTACTATAGGGAGGAACTCGGATGCCCGCCGACCCCAATCACGTGATCCTGACCGGCGAGAACCCGTTCATCCGGTTGAGCGCGACCGATGGCGGCCCGCAGACCACGAATGCCAGCTATTGGCGGATCATCACTTGTCCGGCCGGACCCGGCCACGTGCTCTATTTAAAGAGCGAACTTACCGAGAACTCCTGGCGCATTTATGCCGACAACATCGCGATGGCTCGCTGGTTGCAAACCACCGTGCAAGGCATGCTCAACCCCGAGACTGTCGACACGGGGATCTCGGTCACCGAAGCCGAATTCGTCAAATCGGGCGACCCGCACTATTTCTGGACCGAGCGGATCGTAACCTCCGACGAGGAGGTGGCGCTGACCTGGTACGATATCGGCGAACCGCTGCTGATCCACACCCAACCCGGCGAAGGTGGGCGCCGCTATGGCGTGTGCACGCTGTTGATCCCGGCGCTGGGCGCACGGCTGACCGTCGATGTGGTGCAGGCTGCAGGCCGAGCCTGGCCGACCGAGCGAGAGGGGCGGCCGTTCAGCACCTGCGCGCTCGCCTTTTCCGAAAGCTGGACCGAGCCGCGCTAGGAGCTCGTCAGCATAATCTTAGCACAGCGGACGACAGCGGCGGCGGGCCAGCCTATCGGCGACCGACAAGGTTGCGCAAGCCGCCGGCTTCCGCTGGATCCGTGCCTTAAGCTACGTTCTGCTGTAAGTGTCACTTTGTTGTGACGTGGTCTTCCATAACCCTCCTCTTCTTACGACCTGTCGCGATCAAGCGTCGGCGCGACACCTGAACGCTCGCCAAACGGGGTGGCCCCGAATGAAGCGACAATCGCGATTCACGCCAATTGCCGGCACCAGAAAACGCAGGTCGCCGATCATTCGAGCGTTGATCGTCTCCCGCACAGCTTGGCTGGTTGTGCTCGCCTGCCTGTGTGCTGCGGCTCCCGCACGGGCCGATTATCCGGTGGCCCCCGATGTGGTCGTGTTTTGCGAGCCAACCCTGCAGCATGCGCTCACCGATGTTGGCGGATTGTGGCACTCACAGACCGGTGTTCACGTTCGCGTGTTCACCTCGCCGACCTGGGCCTTGCTAGGACAGATCGCACACCACGCCCGCGACGATGTGCTGATCGGCGAGGGTGACGCGAACGCGGCCGCGGCAAAGAACCAGCAATTGATCAAGCCGGACACCCTACAGCCCTTGGGGCGCAACCGCCTCGTCGTCGCGGCGCTCTGGGCCCCTGCTGGTGCAACCGCCGCACCCGATGACGGCGGCAGCTTGGCCGCGATCGCCGGCAAAGAGCCGGTTGCGATCGTCGATCCGTGGGCTGCGGCGGCCGGCGCCGACAGCAAACAGGTGCTGCAATCGCTAGGCCTGTGGCAAAAGGTCAGCGCCAAATCGATCGGCGTCATCGGCACCGCCGATGCGGCATATTTATTGACCCATGGCAAAGTGCGGCTCGCAATTCTCTACGCCACCGATGTCGCCGCCGATCCTGCACTAACGACTGCCGGTCAGCTGCCGGCCGCGAGCTATCAGCCGGTCGTGTACTGGGTGGCTGAAACCGCGCACGCATTGAGCCCGAATTCCATGAAATTCACTGACTTTCTGCGCACTGCGCCGGCGCGAGAGCGGCTGCGCGCCGACGGACTGGAGATCACGCCATGAGCGTTCCGGCTCAAATTCGCACCGAGACGTCCGCACGCAACATACAGCTGCATCCATTGAGCCGCCGCATCATGCACTGGGTCAATGCGGCCGCCATCATCGTCATGATCGGCAGCGGCTGGCGGATCTATGATTACTACCCGGCATTGCCGGTCCATTTCGGCTTTCCGCCCAAATGGACCTTGGGTGGTGACTTCACCATAACCGAGGCCATCAGCAACGATGACGGTCTGGTGAACGCGCTCCTATGGCATTTCGCGGCCATGTGGGTACTGGTGCTCAACTTCCTCGCCTATGTCATCGTCGGGTTTGTATCCGGGCATTTCCGACGCGATTTCTTGCCGATTTCGCCCGGCGCGTTCCTGCACGATTTTTTCGCTGCATTGCGCGGGCGGCTCGGCCACCAGCTCGGCGAATACAATGCCGTGCAAAAGGTATTCTACTGGGGTGTGCTCGCCGCCATTCTGGTGACGATCCTCTCCGGGCTCAGCATCTGGAAGCCGGTGCAATTGCAATGGCTGACCGCGTTGTTCGGCGGCTACGAATTTGCCCGCGTCGTGCATTTCTTTGGCATGGCGGCGATTGTCGGCTTCCTCGTCGTGCATCTGACGCTGACCGCACTCGTGCCAAAGACCTTGGTCGCCATGGTCTTTGGTCGCGTCTCGGATACGCCGCATCCGGGGAATGGAGAATAGCGATGAGCCGTTTGGTCCTGGAGCGCAAACCGGAGGTGACCACGATCGAGCGCCGCCTCTTCCTGCGTCAGACACTGAGTCTTGGAGCGCTGACTTTGCTGACCGGGTGCGACATTTCCGATCACAGCAGCGTGCAAACCGTGCTGAAGGCGATGTCGCGCTGGAACGACCGCGCCCAGGCGTTTCTGTTTAGCGATAAAAGGTTGGCGCCCACCTACGCGGAGAGCGACGTCGTTCACGACTTTCGTTACAACGCGTTCTTTCCGGTTAGCGACGTGCCGAGGCTCGCCGCCGCCAATTATCGTCTGGAGTTGTCTGGCCTGATCGGCGACAAGCGGCCGTGGACGGTCGAACAGATTTACGCCCTGCCGCAGCAGAGCCAGATCACACGCCATGTCTGCATCGAAGGGTGGAGCATGATCGGCAAATGGAGCGGCCCGCGGCTCGGCGATTTCCTGCAACGGGTCGGAGCCGACCTTTCCGCGAAATATGTCGGCTTTGAGTGCGCGGACGGTTATACTGGCAGCATCGACATGCCGACAGCCGTGCACCCACAAACCATCATGGCCCTAAAATTCGCCGACGAAATCATTCCCGCCAAATACGGCTATCCGTTCAAGGTGCGGATCCCGACCAAGCTGGGCTTCAAAAACCCGAAATGGGTCACGACGATCTATGTCACGAACCGCTATCCCGGCGGTTTTTGGGAGGACCGCGGCTACAATTGGTTCAGCGGATCATAATGACGCGGGGAGTAGGGCGCGGACGCGGTTGCGCTATCGCGGTGATGGCGAAAGCGCCGATCGCAGGACAGGTCAAGACCCGGCTGATGCCGCCCCTGACACCGGCAATGGCGGCCGCACTGAGCGCCGGATTTTTGCGCGACGTCACCGAAAACATCGCACTCGCCGCCCGTGAAGCGCCGATCGACGGCTACGTCGCCTATGCCCCCGCGGGGTGCGAGGAGTTGTTCGACGGCATGCTTGCTCCCGGAACAAGCCTCGTGCTCGCCAACGGAGCTGTCGTGTCGGCGCCGGCTGTCGCCGGCTTTGGCCGGTGCCTGCTGCATGCCGCGCAATCGCTATTTGAAAGGGGGTACGACGCGGTGTGTCTGTTGAACTCGGACAGCCCCAATCTGCCGACAGCACTGCTGTCGCGAGCAGCGGCCGCACTCGCTGAAGACGGCGACCGCGTTGTCATCGGCGCCGCCGAGGACGGCGGCTACTACGTGTTGGGCATCAAAGCGCCGCACCGGCATCTGTTCGAATCTGTCGCCTGGAGCACCAGCAGGGTCGCCGGCGAGACGCGGCTGCGGGCGCGGGCGCTGGGGCTTCCCGTCGTCGAACTCGAACCCTGGTACGATGTCGATGATGCGGTGACCCTCGATCGCCTCTGCCGCGAGCTGAGTTGTAGAGGCGAGGTCAATGGCCTCGCTCCGTTTCGAGCGCCGGCGACGCGGGATTGCATCGAACGGCTCGGCCTGCACGCGCTGCTGGCGGCGGTCGAGGAGGATTTGCGGTGAATTCGCGCGAGCCCGCGATCACGGCCAACGCGCCTTTCGCCGCCCGCCGCTATTTCGAGGCGGTCGGCAAAGAGCGCCCGCGCATTGCCGAGGCGCCGCCGGTCTGTGTCTATTTCGAAGTCACCAACCGCTGCAACCTGTTGTGCGAAACCTGCCCGCGCACCTTCGAAGCGTTGGAGCCGCCGGCCGATATGAGCTGGGAGCTCTTCACCTCGATCGTCGACCAGCTTCCGGGCCTGGCGCGCGCGGTGTTGCACGGCGTCGGGGAGCCGATGATGGTTAAGGCTCTGCCGCGCATGATCCGCTATCTGAAGGAACGCGGCGTCTACGTGCTGTTCAACACTAACGGCACCCTGCTCGCGCCGCGCAAGCGCCGCGAGCTGATCGATACCGGTCTCGATGAGCTGCGCGTGTCCTTGGACGCGGCTGAGGCGCAAAGCTTCTTTAAGGTCCGCGGCAAAAACTTCTTTGACCGGATCGTGCGCAATGTCGGCGAGTTTATCGTGTTGCAGAGAGAAGTCGGTGCCTCGACCCCCCGCGTCTCGCTGTGGCTGACCGGATTGAAGGAAACAATCGAGCAGCTTCCTGATTTTGT
>DASXMC010000593.1:0-5594 GCA_036495885.1 Allostellaceae bacterium
TCAGACCGGTATAGATCAGATGACGCCCGGTCTGCCCTTCAAAGATCACCGCCAGCGGGTGGATCAGAAAGCCGAATATCCGCATCTTGAACTGGTAGCAGACCAGAAATGCGGCCATGATCGCGCCGATCGCCCACATCAAGCGGTTGCGCAATTCGATCAGGTGATCGAGAAGCGGCATCCGGCCGGCTTCGAGCTCGGCTTCGTGGTCGTCGTATGACATGTCCGGCTGCTACGGTCTCGGCGGCGTGAAGCCGTGAGCCTCGGGTTCGGTTGGCGTCGCTGTCTCGGCCGCGGCGGTCGCGCGCGGCTCGGCTGCAAGCGATGCCGGCGCCGCGGGATGGACAGCGCCGTCGCCCTCGAGGGCCGGATGAAATTCCGGGACCGCCGGCGGTGACGTGACGGATGCGGCGCTTGCCGCGGTCGCTTCGCTCTTTGCGCCAGCAGACGACGGAACCGTCGCCGAAAAGTCGGGCAACTCGGGCGGCTTCAGGCCCTCCTTCAAGCTCCCTGTTGGGTCGATCGTGTTGTGGAACTCCTTGTCGAGGTCGAATTCGGAGGCCTTTTTCAGCTCCTGGCGCATTTCATCGAGTTCGGCCTCGCGGATCATCTGGTCGATGCTGCTCTGGAATTCACGCGACAGGGTGCGGGCCTTGCGCACCCAATACCCGGCGACGCGCATCGCTTTGGGGAGATCTTTGGGCCCGATAAAGACGAGCGCCACCGTCCCGATCAGCAGGATCTCCGACCAGCCGAGATCAAAGAGCATCGCCCTCGCTTTCGCTCGCTAACCCAACCATCACATATATAAGCTCCGCCATCTGCCGCGACGATGTCAGAAAGGCCGGTTCCCGACAACGCCGCGCGCCGGGCCATCGCGACGACACGTTGACGACATCGCCCGCTCCCTCAGGGTGCTGTTCAGCGTGGTTGCTCCGCGGCGGTGATATAGCCGCGGAACATCAGGGGTGCTGCGACCTGTCGGATCGGTTCGAGGCTGCCGCCGGTACCGCGCACGATGATCGTTCCGTAATCGAGCAGCCGGCCAAGGATCGACTGGTCGACATCGACGCTTTCGACCTTTGTGCGGTTCATTTCGAGCGTATGACGGCCCAACAACCCGGTCTTATAAATGATGCGTTGGTCGGTCACCGCAAACTCGGTCGAGGCGCGCCGAACAAACGCCCGCAGCCCAGCCGCCAGGGCGAAGAGGGCAAAAATCGCCGCGGCGATCCAGAGCGCCAGGCTCAAATACTGGGTCTGGCTGCCTGCTTCGTACAGTGCGGCAGCGACGAAGGCGAGACAGACGAGCGCCGCCAGGATGGCGCGGGTGAAGATCACCCAATGCAGCTGTGAGTAATGGATGACCGTTTCACCGGGCAGCAGCACCCGTCTCACATACCTCATTGCCGCACGCACCCCCGCCGCTCGGCGCGCAGGCCGCCCCTATCGGCCACCCGCCTCGCAGTCTACCGCCCCTCGCCTCTTATACCACAACACGCCTGATGCCGCGGCGCCCGTTCTGATGATGGCAAAGCCGCCCTCATCCGACCGACCCACCATTCAACGCCGCGCGATAGGCTCGCACCGCCGTGGCAAAGCCCATGACCAGCGCATCGGCCGTCAGCTCGTGGCCGATCGAAGCCTCGGCAAATTCGGGCATAGCCGCGATCAGCGGCGGCAGATTGTCGAGGTTCAGATCGTGTCCGATGTTGACGACAAGACCCAACTCACCCGCCCGTCGCGCCGTGGCCGCACAGGCCTGGCGCTGCACCTCGGGTGCACCGGCACGAAAGGCGGCGGCGTAGCCGCCGGTGTAGATTTCGATGCCGTCGGCGCCCGCTTCACGCACCCGGTCGACGGCCGCGGGATCGGGATCGACAAACAGGATCACGCGCGCGCCGATCGCTTTCAGCACGGCCAGCGCCGGCGTTACCACGGCGCGCTCTTCGGGTCCGAGCTTCCACCCCTCCTCCGAGGTCAATACACCCGGCGCATCCGGCACCAATGTGCATTGCTCCGGTCTGACTTGGCGCACCAGATCGAGCAGGCGCTCGTCGGGGTAGCCCTCGATATTCAGCTCGAAACCCGGCCGCCACGGCGCCATCAGCCGGGCAATGCCGATCACGTCGTCGCGGCGGATATGGCGCTCGTCCGGCCGCGGGTGCATCGTCAGCCCGTCGGCGCCGGCATCGTGTGTGATGCGGCCAAAGCGCTGGACATCCGGCACCCCGGTGCGGCGCGAATTGCGCAACAATGCGATCTTGTTGAGATTGACGCTGAGCCTTGCCATAAGACTAATAATACACCCGCCGCACTGCCCGGGTCAGCCCGCTATCATCTGCGCCAAATTTGGCTTGCCGGATCACGCGAATCCGCGCCCAGTTCTGATCCGACAGCATTTCGCGGCAACCCTGGCGAAAGACAGCATCAAAGGATTGGGTATGCATTCGCCTCATCCTGCCTATCCATCAAAGGGCCCATGCCGGCCCTCGGAACAGATCGGGTTGCGGTGAGCGCTTTTATTCGCTGCAGGATCGGGCTCGCGATCGCGTGCATGGCACCGGCGCTGCTCCCCCTTCTTTCGGCACCGGCAGCGGCGCAAACCGCAACCACGACCGGAACGGCGGGAACACCCGTAGCGGGCTCGACGGCGTCGCCCACGGGGTCCGGAGGGGTTGGCTCTTCGACCAATGTCACGACGCCAACGGTAACGAGTTCTGCAGCAACCCCAACGACAGCCGCAACCGGCACCACCAACCCAACCGCGGCCACGATAACCGGAACCACGACGACGTCCGCCCTGGGGGCCGGAGCGACGACAACAAGTAGGACCGCAGGAACCGGAACTACTCAATCAGCCACGACAGCCGCAGCAACCAGCTCCGGCACTGCCGGCACTCGCACGATCAACGCCGGGCGTTCGACATCTTCGGCGACAACCGCCGCGGCGGGCGCCGGCAGATCAACGGCGGCAGCCCCGGCCGCAGCACCGGCTGCAGCAGCACCGGCCTGGCTCTTGTGCCCGCCGCAGGGTGCGGGCGGATCGCAACCATTCGTCGCCGGCACCAATCTGTCCTGCGCACCCTGAGAAGGTGGTGCGCTCAGGTGGTACGCGCTCAGGCGAAATCCCGCGCCAATGCCGCGCGCACGGGTTCCGGCATGACCGCTATATGGGCGTAGTTCGGATGGTCGAAGCCGACGACAATCGCCGTCCCCGGAGACTTGAATTGAGCAATCTCCGCCGGCGAAAACGCGAATTTTAGAAATTGCACCGACGATGTCTTGCCCTCGGGACTGGTGTTTTCCCGCGTCGGATCGGGCAGGCCTCGCGCCCGCGTCCCCGTGATCTCGATAAAGGCGCGGTCTTCGATCCCGCCCAATCGCGCTAATGTCGCGGCCCGACGAACTGGGTCGTCTATTTCGAACATGACGGTAGCGCTGAGCTCCAATCCTTGCGGGATCAAGGGATTGTAGGCTTCTAGCTCGTCCGCAAGCTGGGCCTCCCCACCCTTTTCGATATAGAGCATCTCCTGAACCTGGTGGCGCACCGTTTCGAAATTCTCGAAATGAAAGGTGGCAAACGGCCCGACTTCAAGGCGGCGCAAGCGCTTGAGTTCGCTGATCTGTAGCCGCCGCGCGCGCCGCACGGGAAGATACTCGGCCAGCGGCAAGATGTCGGCGCTGGTCAGGCGCCGCTTCGCCGGGACAAAAAGATCGGTCATCATGTCCTCGGGTTCTCGTCGGCCCATGCGCCGGGAATGCCGTAAGCGCGGGCGAAGAGTTCAATCGGGTGCATCGCGGGATACGGCAAGGTTTGGCCTCCCGCTTCAATTTCCATGCCTTGCGCGATGTGCGTCGCCGCGAGCGGGCATTCGGACGACACAAAGGGCGTGGCATTCTTTAAAGCCTGCCGGACGACCGGCCGGCCGACCTTGATTGCGGTATCGAAGTTTTCCGTCATCACGCCCCAGGATCCGCCGTGCCCTGAGCAGCGCTCGATTACCGATACCTTCGTGTCCGGCAGAAGCCGCAGCATTTCGGCGGCTTTTTGACCCATGTTCTGCGCCCGCGAGTGGCAGGCGAGCTGGAGTGTCACATCGCCGCCCAACGGCTGGAGACCGGGCGCCAACCCCTCTTTACCGGCAATGTTGACAATATACTCGCTGACATCAAAGGTCGCCGCCGCGAGCTTTTTGACCGCGATATCGTCGGGAAGGATTAGCGGCCATTCGAATTTCAGCATCAGCGCACATGACGGCACCAGGGCTACTACGTCGTAGCCTTTGTCGATCCAAGCGCCCAACGCCTGTGAGGCTTTTGCCGCCGATGCCGCAACCGTTGCGAGATCGCCTTGCTCGAGTTGCGGCATGCCGCAGCAACCCGGGTAGACGATTTCGGTCTCGACCCCATTCTTCGCAAGAACGCCCAGTACTGCCTCGCCGATTGCGGGATTGTTGTAATTGACAAAACAGGTTGCGTAGAGGACCGCGCGGCGGCCCGATGCCGGTGCGTCGCGGTTGATTTGCAGCGCCTTTTGCTTGGTGCGCATTGCAAAGGTGCGGCCGTGAAATTTCGGCAGTGCGGCGCGCCGATCGATCCCGGTCGCCTTTTCGATAAGCGGCCGGGTCACTTGGTTGCGCCGGTTGCCGGCCCAATTGGCGAGGGGCGCCACCGTTCCGGCGGCTTTCCCGTTACGGTCGGTCTCGGCGAGCGCACGGCGCGCGCGGGAAACTTTTTCCTCCTTAAGCTCGACCGCGCGATAGCGCAGCATCAGATGCGGGAAATCGATGTTGAACTCATGCGGGGGGACGTAGGGGCATTTGGTCATAAAGCACATGTCGCAGAGCGTGCACGCCTCGGCGACCTTGGCATAATCCGCCCGCGCCACGCCGTCGACTTCGCCCGTCGCGGAGTTGTCGATCAGATCGAACAGCCGCGGAAACGAGTCGCATAAATTGAAGCAGCGCCGGCAGGTGTGGCAGACGTCAAAAATCCGCTGCATCTCGGCTTCGGTTTTCGTCCGGTCGGCATAATCGGGATCCTCCCAATTGATTGGATGCCGGCACGGGGCATCGAGGCTGCCCTCTCTCATCGTCTTTGTTCAATCTTTAATCGGGGGCCCGCTTTAGTCAGAAAGCCCAGCGGCGCTGCTCCGTGCGGCTGGGGGAGGCCGGTCGTTCTCCGCCTCCCCCGCAAGCAATAGTCAGTAGTCAGGCGAGCTGATCGAGCGCGCGCTGAAAGCGCCCTGCATGCGATTTTTCCGCCTTCGCGAGGGTCTCGAACCAATCCGCGATCTCGTCAAAGCCTTCGTCGCGCGCGGTGCGCGCCATGCCGGGGTACATGTCGGTGTATTCATGGGTTTCGCCGGCAACTGCCGCGACAAGGTTTTCAGCCGTGCTGCCGAATGGCATATCGGTCGCCGGATCGCCGACTTCTTCGAGATATTCGAGATGACCATGGGCATGCCCGGTCTCGCCTTCCGCGGTCGAGCGAAACACGGCGGAAACATCGCTATGGCCTTCGATGTCGGCCTTTTGCGCGAAATATAAGTAGCGGCGGTTGGCTTGGCTTTCGCCGGCAAAGGCTGCCTT
>DASXMC010000594.1:0-3835 GCA_036495885.1 Allostellaceae bacterium
GCGCTGAAGTGGGCGAGCGATGAAATCCGATGTTGACGTTCAGAATCGCGATAACGGCCGCCGTGATGGCCTTCATCATAGCTCTCATGGCGTGTCTAATATTTATCCAGACCGCGACCTTTCATGCGGCGGCAAGGGCGGCGGCGTCCGCCGCCATGGATGCCGCCAGCGCGAACACCCTTAGCCGCCTCGAGGCTGAGGTATCGGCGCCGAGCACCGTCATCCGCGTGCTGTCGACAGATCCCTCGATCGCTCACTCGAATGACAGGAGCGAGGACGACGGCGCAATCGCTCTCTTCAGAGCGGCACTGCACGAACTCCCGCAGGCCGATAGCCTCTATGTCGGCTACGACAACGGTCGCTGGTTGCAAGTCCGGCGGCTCGACGACCTCGACCCGACCGAGCGCCAGAAGCTGAGGGCGCCTCCCGGGGCCTTCTACGATGTCAACTTGGTCCGCCCGACCTCTGATGGAGCCCTACCGATGCGGCGGATTTTTGAAGACGAGCACGGCAACAAGCTGGGCCAGCTCGATCTGTCAAACTATGGTTACGACGCGCGAAAGCGGGTCTGGTATCGCGATACGATGCAAACGGACCGGGCTCTCGTGTCGTCACCCTATGCCTCGTTCAGCATCGGCACGCCGATGATCACCCTGAGTGCGCCTCTGCGAGGGCAGGTGCGCGGTGTCATCGCTGCCGACCTCAAGCTCGATAAGTTTAGCGACTTGGTCCAGGCGCGGCGCCCCGGAGAGCATGGAACAGTCATAATCTTCGACTCGTTCGGCGTGGTCATCGCACATCCCGACTTTGCGCGGCTTGTGGCGTCCGCGAGGACGCATTCCTCCCACCCGCAGCTGCCCGAGATCGGGGAAATCCGCAGCGGGGTGGTCGGCGCAGTACTGCGGAGATGGGACGGCAGCGACCACTATGAAGGTAGCATTAGCGACGAAAAGGGACGAGATTACCTGTTTCGCTTGCAGAAATTTTCCCAAGGCGACGAGTTTGGCGGCTACTCTCTGTTACTTGCGGCCGAAGGCGATTTCGCACAGAACGTGCGCAGTCTCGAGATCAGAGGATTAATTATTGCACTGATCGCAGGCGGCTGCTTCGTACCCGGGGTCTGGATCTTCGGCAGCCGGATGTCGACTTCGCTGAAACGGATAACCGCTCAGGCGAGCAGGCTCCGGACGTTAGCGGCGCCGGATGACGCGGTCGCATCCCGTGTCGCCGAGATTGACGAACTCGGCAGTACCATGGCGCTCGCCCAGCGCACCATCTGGTCCTTCGCGCGCTTTGTTCCGAAGGATATCGTCAGGGGCATTATCGATGGTTCCATCTCTACTGAGCTTGGTGGAGTAAGGCAGGAGGTCACGATCCTGTTTACCGATGTTCAGAATTTTACCGGCATTGCCGAAGCCGCCGACCCCGACGTTTTGATGCGCCAGACGACGCGCCATTTCACCGCGCTGACGCAAACTTTTCTCGTCGAGGGCGGGACTGTGGACAAGTTCATCGGGGACGCGGTGATGGTGTTCTGGAACGCTCCCCATTTGCAGCCCGATCATGCCGAGCGAGCCTGTCGTGCTGCTCTTTCGGCCAAGGCGGCGAGCGAAACGCTCAATGCTCAATTCGAGGCCGAGGGACTGCCGCCTTTCCGTACCCGGCTCGGCATTCATGTCGGCGATGCCGTGGTCGGAAATGTCGGTTCGGCGGAGCGAATGGAGTATACGGCGCAGGGCAGCAGCGTCAATCTGGCATCTCGCCTCGAAGGGCTGAACAAGGAGTACGGGACCACAATCCTTGTCAGCGAGGCTGTCCGCAAGCGGGTGGAGCATCACTTTCGCTTTAAGGCCATTGCCTCGGTGATCGCGAAGGGGATGACCACGGAAACGCGCGTCTATGAGTTGCTCGAAGCTGTGGCGTGAGTATGCCCTCTGGCTACGGATGCGGCCGGCTGTTCAAGGTTCAATTCGAGCGGGCTTTCATCGACACCACTTCATATCAGCCAACCAGGGCGAGCCTCCCTGCCGCACCGAGCACGCGCCGGTACTGGGAGGATCGGGCTGCCAGCACAGCGCACCGGTCTCGGTCATCAGGCGGTTCAGCCTCTCTGCTTCGCGGTCGAGTACCGCGCGCGACTTCCGGCGTGCAGCACGACGAGCTGGAACGTGCCTTATTGGGCCGCGGCTCTCATCGGTTGATGCGCCTTGAGGAAGATGCGCACCCGGTTAATCGTCCGGGCGAGCAGCTCCGGCGGCTCGCGCCACGGAAAAACCGTCACCTCGGCGTTCGGCGCCAAGGAAGCGATATCCACGGAGGTTTGGTACGGGTGCCCGGCGGTGTCGTCCGGCATGACCAGTATCGGCGTCCGGCAGGAACGCACAAACTCGCGCGACACGCTGTACACGAAGTCGGGCCGGACGCGGTAGAGGTTGTGCAGGTATTTCTCGACCTGTGCCATGGTCAAGTCGGGCCGCCGGGCGAGCAGCTCGGGTGCCCAGTTGTCGTGGCCGGATTTGTACATGTGGTCCGGGTTATCCGGCCGGTGGCCGACCGGCTGACAGCACACGGCGGCCACAACGCGCTCAGGGGCCCGCTCCAATAGCTTGAGGGCGAACGGACCGCCGATGCAGTAGCCCATGAAGAAGAACTCGCGGATGCCAAGGTGGTCCATCAGCCCCAGCTGGTCGTCGGCGAAGGCGCCCCAGGGGTCATCGACCGGGATCGGGCCGCTGGATTCGCCGCCGTTGGCGTTGCGCTGGTCCATCGTGATGCAGCGGAAGTCGTTTTTGAAGTGCTCCATGGCGTTGAACACTGCAGTGGGCCAATTGCTGACCCGGGAGTTCAAGCCCCCGCCGGGAGTGACCAGCAGCGGGAAGCCGTCGCCGACCTCCTCGTAGCGGATGCGGACGTCGCCTTTTTGATAAAACGGCATGGCAGTCCCTCCTTGCACAGTGTGGTCACTTGTACGCGCGCGTCTCGAACCCGCCACGTGAAGCCAGCCACAGCGGAAAACCTTTTTCAGCGGCCTAGGGGTTTTTAAGCTCAAACCCGGAGAATTTCCGAACGCTTTTCGATTCAAGAGCTCAGCCCAATTTTTTCTGAAGCCGGATTCTATCGCGCGAGCGCCCGCACCGGAACCGCTCAGGCCGAGTTTCGCATGTCTGCTTGATTCCTGGACGCATCCAACGGCCAGCTAGGGTCGATCCGAGCTCTCGCCCGACGACGGCCGACTTACGGGTTCAACTCGGCAAGGGGCGGATACACCAGCGGCCGTCGTGTTGGCCGGCGGGGTGACAGTTGATCGACAGCGCGCCGACAAATCGCTGAGCATTGACGACCAAATCGTTTCGACCTAGCAAGTCGCTCGTCCAAAACGTTTCGGACTCGAACACCGTGTCGTTGGCCGATATCGCTCGCAGCCTTGGCCTTTCCATCACTACCGTCTCTCGTGCGCTGGGCGGGTTCGACGACGTGGCGCCGGCGACGCGCGCGCGAGTGGTGGCCGAGGCTCGCAGGATCGACCACCGGCCGAATCACGCGGCGCGGCGCTTGCGGCGCGGGCGCAGCGAGGCGGTCGGGGTGGTGCTGCCGGCCGCGCCCGGCCAATTCGACGACCCATTTTTCTGCGCTTTCTTGCCGCCATCGGCCCGCGGCTGCAGGCCGCCGAGCTCGACCTGCTAATCTCCGCCGCCCGCCCTGGCGCTGACGAGATGCGCGCCTACCGCCATCTGGTCGAGGGACGCCGGGTCGACGGCATCCTCTTGGCGCGGACCCGGCGGCATGACGAGCGAATTTCCTATCTTTTACAGAACGGCCTGCCCTTCGTCGCGCA
>DASXMC010000595.1:0-3112 GCA_036495885.1 Allostellaceae bacterium
CGCCATCTTCGCAGTGAAAAGCAGGTGAGAGCTTAGCAAAAAGTTTACCCAGCGCACCCTGGATGCCGTGTCGCAACCCTCATTGACAAATCATTTTTTGGGATTTGCGCGCGAACCGACACCCGCCACAGCTTCACAGGGCACAACCAGCCAACTCGACGGGTTCATCTCGATCACCGTGCTATCTGGTTCCGAGCGGTGAGGCAACGGCCGAGATCATCGGTCTGTGGCCACCAGGCATCTCCATCGGTTGGTTCGCCACGACGATGGTGCCATTCCTTCACCGCTCGCCTGGACTCGATTGCCCCCGCGAAGTCTGATGCCCTTCGACCCGGCTCGCGTGCCGTTCGGCTCTCAGCCGTGGATCGTAATCTTGCTGCCGGGTCCGAGCAGCGGCATCAGTGCTGCGAGCACCGGTGCTGCAACCGCGATGCACCCCGAGGTCGGCGCGAAATCGGGCCGCGCGACGTGCAGAAAGATCGCACTCCCTGCACCCGGTACAACCGGAGCCGTATTGTAGCCGATCACGACCAGAAGGTCATAGACTGCGTCGTCGAGCCACATCGCCTCGGTGTGGGCCGGATAAGGCAGTCCGACGAGCCGGTTGTAATTTGAGTCGACGGGATCGTCGACCCAGGCGTCGTTTGGCGCCAGCGCCTGCATCGGCAACCGGGTGCGCAGCGGCGACACCCGGTCGGCGCGATAAAAGGCGGCGACGAGCGGGAAGACACCCTCCGGGGTGGCGCCGTCGCCCTCGACCTTGTGCCGAGAGACGCCGGCGCGCCCGATCGCGGCTCGCGTGGAACCGCCCGGCCAGCTCAGCCGGCCATCGCGATAATCGAGGCTCTCGTCCGCGCCAGCCGCTCCGGGCACTTTAGCGGCACCAGCAAGCTGCATCGGCAGCGCCAGCACCGCCCGGCGTGCTACCGGCACGTTCAATACATGTGCTGACCGCCATTGATCGAGAGCGTCGAGCCGGTGATGAAATCGGCCTCGTCGGCGACCAGGAACGCCACCGCGCGCGCAATATCCTCGGCGTGGCCGAGGCGCCCGACCGGGATGCGTGCGATGATCTTTTCGAGCACATCGGCCGGGACCGCGCGCACCATCTCGGTGTCGACATAACCGGGGGCGACAGCGTTGACGGTAACGCCGCGCGAGGCACCCTCCTGCGCCAAAGCCTTGGTGAAGCCGTGGATGCCGGATTTCGCTGCGGCATAGTTGACCTGGCCGTATTGTCCCGCCTGGCCGTTGATCGAGCCGATATTGACGATCCGCCCAAAGCCGCGTGCGCGCATCCCTTCGATGACCTGCCTCGACATGTTGAAGCAGGAGGAGAGATTGGTCTGGATGACCGCGTTCCAGTGTTCGGGGCTCATGCGGTGAATGGTGGCGTCGCGGGTGATGCCGGCGTTGTTGACCAGCACTTCGACCGGGCCGCCGAGTGCGGCCTCGATCGCTTTGACGCCCTCGGCGCAAGCGTGAAACTCCGAAACGTCGAATTTGAACACCGGAATGCCGGTCTCGGCGTAGAATTGCTGCGCCGCCTCGTCGTTGCCGGCATAAATCGCGGCGACCCAGTAGCCGGCCTCCTTCAGCCTAATCGATATCGCGCGACCGATCCCACGGGTCCCGCCCGTGACCACTGCCACCCTCGCCATGCATTCCTCCCTAGCATTCTGCTCTCGTGCGCTCGGCCCTTGCGTCGGTCCCTTGGGCTAATCGCGCTCGAGGCACATAGCAATACCCATGCCGCCGCCAATGCACAGCGTCGCCAACCCCTTTTTCGCATCGCGGCGCTGCATTTCGTAGAGCAGCGTTACCAGCAGCCGCGCACCCGAGGCGCCGATCGGATGGCCGAGTGCTATGGCGCCGCCATTGACGTTGACCCGCTCGACGTTCCAGCCGAGATCCTTGTTGACCGCACAAGCCTGGGCGGCGAACGCCTCGTTGGCCTCGACGAGGTCGAGATCATCCGCACTCCAACCGGCCTTTTTCAGCGCCATGCGGCTCGCCGGGATCGGCCCGGTGCCCATGATCGCTGGATCGACCCCGGCGGTGGCCCAGGAAACGATGCGCGCCAACGGCTGCACCCCGCGCTTGGCCGCGGTTTCGGCGGTCATCAGCACGACCGCAGCCCCACCGTCGTTGATGCCCGAGGCGTTGCCGGCGGTGACTGTGCCGTTTTTGTCAAACGCCGGCCGCAGCTTCGAGAGCACCTCGACGGTGGTGCCGTGCTTGGGGTGCTCGTCGGTGTCGACGATCGTTTCGCCACGGCGGCCCGCAATCTTGACCGGGACGATCTCGTCCTTGAACCGGCCAGCTTTTTGTGCTGCCTCCGCCTTGGCTTGTGAGGCGGCGGCAAAAGCATCCTGCTGATCGCGCGTGATCTGCCAGCGTTGTGCCACATTTTCGGCAGTGTTGCCCATGTGGTAGCCGTTGAAGGCGTCCCACAGCCCGTCGCGGATCATCGTGTCGACGAGTTCGGCGTCGCCCATCTTGACGCCGTTGCGCAGATGAATGCAGTGCGGCGCCTGACTCATGCTTTCCTGGCCGCCGGCAACGACGATCTCGCTATCGCCGTTGCGGATCGCCTGATAGCCCAGCGCCACAGTGCGCAGGCCCGAGCCGCACAGCTGGTTGACGCCGTAGGCCGTGACCTCGAACGGCAGCCCGGCGCCGATCGCCGCCTGGCGCGCCGGGTTCTGCCCTTCGCCGGCGGCGAGGATCTGGCCCATGATCACTTCGGAGACTTCTTTCGGGTCGACCTCGGCGCGGCGCAGCGCCTCGGCGATCGCGATTTCGCCTAGCTTGTGAGCCGGCAGGCTAGCGAGCCCACCACTGAAAGCCCCGACCGGGGTCCGAACCGCGCCGGCAATAACAACATCGGCCATCGACGATCTCCTCACAGGGTGTGCACCCGATTCGGGCTAAAGTAGGGTCAATCTAGGAACGTGCCCCGCCGCTGTCCAGCCGGCCCCTATTGTCGTCGAGCGGTGCCGAGCCGCCTTTCCGCTATCGGGCGACCGCTGTTTCGCTGATAATGCATGAAAAATACAGCGGAGGCTCCGAGCGGCAATATCCGCAGGTTTTCGCGGGCCCTAGGTTTTTC
>DASXMC010000596.1:0-3210 GCA_036495885.1 Allostellaceae bacterium
GCAGCGGGCGAAATTTTGACGAGGTTCTCCGGTTACTCGATTCGTGTCAGCTGACCGCCAAACACCCGATCGCCACGCCCGTCAACTGGAAGCCCGGCGACGACGTGATCATCGTCCCGTCGGTTTCGGACGAGCGAGCCACAGAGAAGTTCCCTGACGGCTGGAAGGCACCGAAGCCTTACCTGCGGATGGTCTCCCAGCCGCGCTAGGCCAAGAGGGAGCTGAGCTTGAGGAGGTCCGGATGACCCGTGAGCCCGACCTCGCGGGGTGATCAGGCGACAGCGATATTCATGGAGCCCGGTCGTCTCGCTTCAAAAAAAACAACAATCGTATAGACTGTACGGCGGCATCGGAGGTTTGAGATGTTGATATTTCGACAATTATTTGATCCGCCCTCGTCGACCTACACCTATTTGCTCGCTGACGGCCGCAACGGTCACGCGGTCATTATCGATCCGGTGTTCGAGCAGGTCAGGCGCGACGCGGCCCTGATCGCGGAATTGGGTCTCACCCTCCTTTTTTCGCTCGAAACTCATGTCCATGCCGATCACGTCACCGGTGCCTGGCTGCTGCGGCAACAGACCGGGTGCCGCATTGCGCTGTCGGCCGCCAGTGGTGCCGAGGGCGCCGACCGCTATCTGGTGCAGGATGACGTGATCGCCCTTGGCGCCCGCAATCTGCAGGTCCGTAACACGCCGGGGCACACCAATGGCTGCCTCACTTACGTCCTCGACGATCGCAGCATGGCGTTCACCGGCGACTGCCTGATGGTGCGTGGCAGCGGGCGTACCGATTTCCAGCAAGGCGATGCGGGCGCGATGTACCGCTCGGTGCACCAGCAGATTTTCACCCTCCCCGACGATTGCCTACTATACCCGGCGCATGATTACCGCGGGCTGACGGTGACGAGCGTGCGCGAGGAGCGGCGCTTCAACCCGCGTCTCGGCGGCGAGACCGGGGAAACCGATTTTGCCGTTTACATGAAGAACTTGCGGCTGGCGCATCCGAAAAAGCTCGACGTCGCAGTACCCGCCAATCTCAAATGCGGCAAACCCGAGGGCGAGGTCGATCTGACCGCCGCACCCGGCTGGGCGCCATTGCGCTATAGCTTTGCCGGGATTTGGGAGATCGATCCGCACGCCCTCGAAGAGCATGCCCGCGAGGTCAGGATTGTCGATGTGCGCGAGCCCGAGGAATTTTCGGGGCCGCTCGGCCATGTTCGCGGCGCCGTCTCGATCCCGCTGGGGGCACTCGCCGCGCGCGCGCAAGAGCTAACGCACGACCGTCCGGTTGTTGCCGTGTGCCGCTCCGGCAGCCGTTCGGCACAGGCGACCGTCATCCTGCGCGAAGCGGGGTTTGCCGATGTTGCCAATCTTGCCGGCGGCATGCTGCGCTGGCGCGCCGAAGGCCACCCCGTCGAAGGCGGCACGGCGATCGAGCATATCGCCGAATATTCGATCTGACCCCAGCAGTACTCAGGCTGAAGGATCGGGAAGCGAACGCCGGCCGGTTTGGACCGGCGGAACCACCAAAAATCCTGTACCAGTGCAGGGGCCAAAGGCCCACCGAACGAGCCGGCCACGAGATCAAGAGACGTTGCTAGGCGATCAGCACGAGCGCCAGCCGTCCAGCCGTGGTCAATAGACGACGACGCCACGGATCGACTGGCCGCGCTCCATCAGCTCAAAGCCCTCGTTGATGCGGTCGAGCGGCAATTTGTGGGTGATCAGATCATCGATGTTGATCTTGCCGTCCATGTACCAGTCGACGATCTTGGGGACGTCGGTGCGGCCCTTGGCGCCGCCGAACGCGGTGCCCTTCCAAACCCGGCCGGTGACCAGCTGAAACGGCCGGGTGCTGATCTCCTGTCCGGCGCCGGCGACGCCGATAATGGTGCTGACGCCCCAGCCGCGATGACAACATTCGAGGGCCTGCCGCATCGTCGTGACATTACCAATGGATTCAAAGCTGTAATCGGCGCCGCCCCTGGTCAAATCGACGAGATAGGGGACGAGATCGCCCGCGACCTCTTTCGGATTGACGAAGTGGGTCATACCGAATTTTTCAGCGAGTGGGCGCCGGTCGGGATTGATGTCGACGCCGACGATCATGTCGGCGCTGACCATGCGGCAAGCCTGCACGACATTGAGGCCGATACCGCCGAGACCAAACACGACGACCCGCGCGCCGGGCTCGACCTTGGCGGTGTTGATCACCGCGCCGATCCCGGTGGTCACACCGCAGCCGATATAGCAAACTTTGTCGAACGGGGCGTCCTCGCGGATTTTCGCGACGGCGATTTCCGGCAACACCGTGAAATTGGCAAAGGTCGAAGTGCCCATATAGTGATGGATCATGGCACCGCCGCGCGAAAAGCGGCTGGTGCCGTCGGGCATCACCCCCCGGCCCTGGGTGGCGCGGATCGCAGTGCACAGATTGGTCTTGCCCGAAAGGCACGATTCGCATTGGCGGCATTCGGGCGTATAGAGCGGAATGACATGATCGCCGGCCTTTAGCGAGCTGACACCCGGACCGGTGTCGGCAACAATGCCCGCACCCTCATGACCCAGGATCACGGGAAACAGCCCCTCTGGGTCAGCACCCGATAACGTAAATTTGTCGGTGTGGCAGATCCCGGTCGCCTTGATCTCGACCAGCACTTCGCCCGCTTGCGGTCCGTCGAGATCGACCGAGTCGAGTGTCAGCGGCTTTCCAGCCTCGTAAGCGATGGCGGCCCGCACCTGCATTCGTCTTCTCCTCTGAGCTTTGCTGCGCGATATTCGCCATCGGCTTCCACCGCGGCGCAACCGGCGGCAATTTCAGCCGGAGACGATCTTAGCCGGAAGCGCGGGGGTTGAACACCGCAAGCCCGCGCAGCACGTCAAGCGCCTGCGTCAGCTGCTCGTCATTGGCACCGCCGATATCTTGGTTGGCAACCGATGGCGCCGTCTTGTTGGCGACCGACGGCGCCGGCTTTGCCGCCGCGCCCGAGGCCCCCGGCATGCTGGATGTCGCCGCCGGACCGGTCTTTGCCGGCGATGACGGCGGGTTCGCCGCATTCGGTGCGGTCGCGGCGGTCAGATCGGGGTTCTTCAAGGCCCCCGGCAGGTCAGCCTCGTGCAGCCCTTCTTCCCTGGCCACTTTTTCGAGTTTGAGCGGTGTCACGACGAGATCGGGATCCAGTCCCTTGCCGTCGATCTCTTTCCCGTC
>DASXMC010000597.1:0-2133 GCA_036495885.1 Allostellaceae bacterium
TTCCCGAGCGGTCAATTCCTGGGCCGAGCGCGGGCGACGGCAGTTAATCGAGAGCGGTCCAGTGCCGCGGCGCGGCTCCGAGATCCGCCGGGTCGGCGGGTTTGCAGTCGGGGACCGCGTGTTCCACCAGAAATTCGGCTATGGCGCGGTCACCGCAGTCGAGGACGCCAAGCTCGCCATCCGCTTCGAGCATGCCGGCGACAAAAACATCCTCGACGCCTATGTCGAGCACGCCTGACCCGTAGGCGTC
This sequence comes from Allostellaceae bacterium, assembly GCA_036495885.1. Classification (GTDB taxonomy): domain Bacteria; phylum Pseudomonadota; class Alphaproteobacteria; order ATCC43930; family CGMCC-115725; genus AP-15. The sequence goes on from DASXMC010000597.1 coordinate 251, forward strand.
GGGTGGTCGGGGTTCTCTTCAATCCGTCCCTCTGATCCACACTGGTAAAGGCCGGTACCTACTGCCGCAGTGGGTCCCGGCCTGCGCCGGGATGGGTGAGGTAAGAAAGAGGTAGCTCGGAAGCGCTAATTTGTGTTCTGTCATGGCGGGCGAAGCGAAGCAATCTCGCGCGAAATACCGCCAGGGGCTGGTCGGGATTGCGTCGTCGCCCTACAGGCTCCTCGCAATGGCACCGCTTTGCGCTTGAAGAACGAATTTCATGTCCAAGAACTCTACGGCAGGTTGTAGCCGACTTTGCTTTCGATATCGATCGTCTTTTGCACCGCGAGGCGCGCCATCATCCGGGCGAAGTGGGCGTCGAGGCTCGGGTATTCGCCTGGTGCCGGCGAAGTTGCGGTCTTAAAGCGCCAATAGAGGCGGAAGAGGTGGATGTCGGCGATCGAGTAACGGCCGCCCACCGCCCATTCGTTCGGCCCTAGCCGCGGGTCGGCAAGTTTGAAGACCTCCCGCCAGCGTTCGAGCCCGATGCGGCGGGCGGGATGGATCGTCGCCGCAATAAACGACATCCACGAGATCGCCTGCGCCTCTTCCTCAATGCCGCCCTCGGGCCACAATTTCGCCTCGGGGTGACGCTTGGCGAGGTAATAAAGAGTCGCGGCGACTTCGGTCAGCGGCCGGCCGTCGATCAGCAATGTCGGAACCTTGCCTTCGGGGTTGATCGCCAGGTATTCCGGCGAATATTGCTCGCGCTTAGCAAACGACAACGGCTTTGCCTCGAACGGCACGCCGATCTCGTGCAACGCAATGTGTGTCGCCATCGCACTCGATCCTGGCGAGAAATATAGGGTCAGCATTTGACAGCTCCTGTGCGACTGCTAGCAATGTTGATTTTTGGCGCGAAATAGAAATGGATAATGGGCACGGGGCAAATGCCTTGGTACCAAGTTTTTACAATGAGGCGGCGAGACAATGAGAGTTGTATCGAAGGCTCGACTGAAGCGCTGCTCTCAGCCGGCGCCTATGCTTTTCCTTCAGCTTCTCCCCGTCTCGCTGCCTCATTGTGAAACTAAAACGCGACCTGGACGATGCGGTCGACAAAGATGCCGGGGGTGACGATCACCTCCGGATCCAGCTCGCCCAGTTCGACGATGTGGCGCACCTGCGCGATCGCGAGGTCGGCCGCCATTGCCATCGTCGGGTTGAAGTTGCGCTGCGATTTCCGATAGGTGAGGTTGCCCCAGCGGTCGGCGCGATCGGCGGCGAGCAGTGCGACGTCGCCCTTAAGCGGTTTTTCGAGCACATACATGCGGCCGTCGATTTCGCGATGCTCCTTGCCCTCGGCCAGCCGGGTCCCGACCGAGACCGGCGAATAATAGCCGCCGAGCCCGGCCGCGGCGCAGCGCATGCGCTCGCTCAACGTCCCTTGCGGCAATAATTCGAGCTCGATCTTGCCGGCGGCATAGAGTTCCTCGAACACGACGCTGCCGGAGCTGCGCGGAAACGAGCACATGATCTTGCGCACGCGGCCGGCCGCCATAAGTGCGGCAAGCCCGGCGCGCCCGCTGCCGGCGTTGTTGGCGGCGACGGTCAGGTCGCGCGCCCCCTGCTCGACCAGCGCCTCGCACAAGGCATCGGGCAGGCCCGCGCCGCCAAACCCGGCGCACAAGACGACCGAGCCGTCCTTGATGCCGGAGACCGCTTCGGCGAGGTGCTTAACCCGCTTGTCGATCATTCTTGCTGCCCCCGATCAGAAGCCGACGTCGTCGCCGCCCTTGAGCGCCAGCATCGCGCGCGCCTCGTCGGGGTTGGCGATTTCGAGCGATAGGTTCTCGACGATCGCACGCACGCGGCCGACCTGATCGGCGTTGCTGGTGGCGAGCTTG
>DASXMC010000598.1:0-3324 GCA_036495885.1 Allostellaceae bacterium
AGCGTGTCTCGCGGCGAAAACGGGATCCAACTCACTCGACTGATCGCCATCAGATGGCTATCTCAAGAAGATGAGCACCTACAGCGTCTCCGAAGCCAAGAACCAGTTACCAAAGCTGATCGATCGCGCTCTCAATGGCGAGGGCGTTATTATCACCCGTCGTGGGAGACCAGTCGTGGAGCTGAAGCCCGTCCCATCCATCCCACCGGAGTCGCGCCGAGTTACCGAAGCCGATCTCGAATGGCTGCGCACGCGGCGGGCCCGTTTGCCAGCGTCGAAGATTGATGCTGCGACTTTTGTTCGCCAGATGCGCGACGAGGAGTGGGACCGGTAACCTGTTATCTTGATACAAGCGTCTTGGTGGCGTTGCTCACTCCCGAGCCCTTCAGCGAACGCGCGGACACATTCCTCCAGAACAATTCAGCGCCGCTAATCGTCAGCGATTTCGCGGCCGCGGAATTTTCGTCGGCCGTGGCCCGGCGGGTGCGAATGCGCGAATTTACGATCGAGCAAGCCGAAACCGCCCTGGCCGGGTTCGACGCATGGCTTGCTCGCGCGGTAAATCGGGTGGAGATCGGGACCGGCGACGTTTCGCTCGCGACGACATACATTCGTCGGCTCGACTTTCCCTTCGCACACCCGATGCGCTGCACATCGCGATTGCCCGGCGCCTCGACGCCACGCTCGTCACCTTCGACCGCAGTATGGCCGCTGCCGCCCGCGCGCTCGGCATGGCGGTCGCAACGCCCTGACGGCGTTGCCGGCTTGCGAAATCAGCATTGTCGCCGCCGATGTCCCGCAAGGTCGCGGATTGGTCAGTGCAGGCGAAAGTAGTGGACGCTGAACAGCTCGGCCGAGTCGGTCCAGGTGTCGACCGGGCGAAATCCGGCGCGTGCCGCGAGAGCGCGAAATTCCGCGACTGAATATTTGTAGGAATATTCGGTGTGGATCAATTCGCCGGCGCCAAATTGGAAGCGTCGCCCGGCGATCATGGCCTGCTGGTCGACCAGGCTGCGGATATAGATTTCGACGCGGCCTTTGCTCTCGCTGTAAAATGCGAAGTGCTCGAACAAGTCGAGGTCGAGATCGGCGTCGAGCTCGCGGTTGATGCGTTCGAACAGATTAAGATTGAACGCTGCGGTAACCCCGCGCCGGTCGTTGTAGGCGGCATCGAGGATGCTCGGATCCTTTTTTAGATCGACGCCGATCAGCATCTCGCCGCGGGATCCGAGAATGTCGGCGCAATTCGCCAAAAACCGCACAGCGGCGTCGGGTTCGAAATTGCCGATTGTCGAGCCCGGAAAAAACCCGATGCGCTTCCCGGCCGGCCCAGGCAGCGGCGGTAAGCTGAACGGCCTCGTGTAATCGGCGCATACCGCAATGATCGCCGTGTCGGGAAAGTCTTCGGCGAGCGAGGAGGCGGCCTCGAGCAAGTGCTCGCGCGAGATGTCGACCGGCACGTAAGCGACCGGCCGGTCGAGTGCCTGCAGCAGAATGCGCGCTTTATGACTGGCGCCGCTGCCGAACTCGACGATCCGGGAATATACACCCATTTGCGCCGCGATCTCTTCGGCATTTTCTTCAAGGATCGCGATCTCGGTGCCGGTCGGATAGTATTCCGGCAACCGGCATATCTGTTCGAACAACGCCGAGCCGCGCTCGTCATAAAAGAACTTGCAAGGGATCGCCTTCTGCGGCCGGGCAAGTCCGTGCAGTACGGCATCGCGGAAACTCTCTTCCCCGGGTGCCAGGTCGTGAAAGGCAAAACGCGCTTCATCCCGCATCAGCCATCCTCCGCGAGCCGCAACCCGGCGAAGGCCCAGCGCGCCGAGGGCGGAAAGAAATTGCGATAAGTCGTCCGCACATGGCCGGCCGGGGTCACGGCCGCACCGCCGCGCAGCACCATTTGGTTGCACATAAACTTGCCATTGTACTCGCCGATTGCACCCGTGGCTGCGCGAAAGCGCGGATAGGGGATATAGGGGCTCGCCGTCCATTCCCAAACATCGCCGAACATTTGACGCGGTCGGGAACCTGTCCCCGGCTCGGCGATCGGCACCGGTTCGGCACAAGGGTGAAAAATGCCGCGATCGGCGAAGTTTCCCGCCAGCGAGATGTCTGCTGCGGCAAATTCCCATTCCGCCTCTGTCGGCAGCCGACGGGCCGCCCATCTGGCATAGGCATCGGCCTCGTAATAGCTGACATGGCACACCGGTTCGGCGGGGTTCAGGCGGCGCACGCCGCTGAGCGTGAAGATCGACCAAACCCCATCTTGCCGGCGCCAATAGAGCGGCGCCTCCCACCCCTCGGCCTGCACCGCTGCCCAGCCGTCGGACAGCCAGAATTCGGGACGGCGATATGCTCCTGCTTCGATAAAATCAAGATATTCGCCGCAGGTCACCGGCCGGGTTGCAAGCCGGAAGGGTTCGACCCAGGCCTTATGCCGCGGGATTTCGTTGTCAAAAGCAAAGCTTTCGCCGCTGTGGCCAATCTCGATCAGTCCACCGGCAAAATCGATCCAGTCACGGGATGCGGCCGGGGCGGCGATCTGCGGCTGAGGCGCCTGATATGCCGGGAGCAGCGGATTGATCGAAAACACATGCTTGATGTCCATCAGGATCAGCTCTTGGTGCTGCTGCTCATGATGCAGCCCGAGCTCGATCAGCGGCGCCGCCTCGCCCCACACCGGCGAAGCCGAATTCTCGATAAAATTTGCAAGCGCTGCTCCGACGTGATCGCGATAAGCGCAGACCACATCGACGGTCGGTCTCGACAGCAGCCCACGCTCGGGCCGCGGGTGGCGTGGGCCGGCTGCTTCGTAATAGGAGTTGAACAAATAGGCAAAGGCGGGATCGAATACTCGATAATCAGGGTCAAATCGGCGCAAGATAAAGGTCTCAAAGAACCAGGTCGTATGCGCCAGATGCCATTTTGTCGGGCTGACATCGGCCATCGACTGGATCGATTGGTCCTCGGGCGTCAGGTTTGCGGCCAGTGCTTCACTATATTGGCGAACAGCTTCGAAGCGGGCGAGAGCGATCTGACGATCGCTACAGGCTTCTTGTTGTCGGGCAGAATTGTCGAACACGGTTGTCCCCCAGGCATAGTTATGTTGCGGTCAACGCTCCTGTAGCGGTTCGGTTCAGCCTTCGATGCAAGGACTGCTGAGATAGCGGCTGTGCAAGTGGCGCTTGAAGCTTTCGGTGCCGAGCGGCCGCCCGCTCGCATATTCGACCAGTTCGGTCGTCGACAGCAGCGAGCCTCGGCCGTGCACCCGCTCGGATAGCCAGGCGAACAGCGGCTTGAACTCGCCGCTAGCGATCA
>DASXMC010000599.1:0-19774 GCA_036495885.1 Allostellaceae bacterium
CCACTTGCCGGGATGAAAATTGCCTTATCTCCAGGTAGTGACTCCGCGGGCCCGCGCTGGCCCTGCGGTCCCTCCGGCATGCTTGGCCCGAATGATGCTGCTCACTAAGCATATGTATAGTGCAGCCTTCGAAATATCACCCCCGACTCGCGCGGAAACCATGAACTACGTCATACGAATAACCGTGTTTGGCCTGTTGCTGGCTTTCAAGTTATACAACAACAAAGGTCGGTTATATCGACTGCCCTTATATCGGCGTGATGCCCTTTCATTGTCCAAATTACGAACCAGGCGTCATGGGCAACAAGCAATGATTCGAAGAGCGCCGCATCGATCTGCTTCGCGAAAGCACCGCACGCGGAAGCTCGAAGAAATTTCAAAGCAAGTCACTACCTATCTCCAGGCAATGTGACGCGACCGACCCCAGTTATTAGCGCTGGCTTTCGGTGCAACGGTGCGTCGAGCGCCGCTGCGGAGCAACAACCCGCGGATCATCTCGGGAAGTGGGTTCGACAAGGGAAGATCGCGGCCCGGAGCCGAGCTTCCCTGCCTGCGCATGCCGGAACTGCTTGAAAAGATGAGGTATTGGCGCCGGTGAATAGCCATATCCGGCCTATGGCGCGGCACCGGCCGTCATTGACTTGCTCCAGCAGCGAAGTCACAAAGCCCGATGCCGCGCGCGTTGGGTCAAGCAAGAGGAACGCGGCGTGCGACGGCTATTATCGGAGGACAATTATCTCGGCCGAGTGGTCGAGAGGTTGGAACGAACTTCCCGCGCGATGAACCCGCTGCTACTCTACGTCGCAATGTCGCTGGTCGTGCTCAATCTCATGTGTGTGTGCAACCTGATTGACTGGCGGCATCTGCCACAATCTCCGCCGGACCCGCCGGTTGCGAGTTCTGCGACCTCGGTAAGCGCGAAATAACCGGACTTTGCCCCGCGGCTGAATGACGTCGGTTGGCCGCATCCGCCTTACATCGGTTTTGATTGCGTCGATTGCGCGGGCGACTTCCGGATCCGGCGCGGCGGCGCTTAAACTTTGGCCGGGGTGGCGATGCCGCTGATTGCAGGCCTCCTCGCTGCAGCAAGGTTGGCGAGAAACTGGTCGATGCAGGCGCGCCATGAGAAGCGCAAGGCGTGCTCGCGACAGAGCCGGCGCGGGATTGCGAGTGCGGCGAGTGCAGCGGCGCGCAAATCGCGGTCGAGCACACCGGGACCGTGTTCGCCGATCACATCGAGGGGCCCCGCGACCGGGAGCGCGGCGACCGGAAGGCCGCAGGCGAGCGCTTCCAGCAACACCAGCCCAAAGGTCTCAGTCCGGCTCGGCAAAACAAACACGTCGGCTGCGGCGTAATGCCTGACCAGCGCTTCCCCATCCTGCCGGCCGGCAAAGAAAATTTGCGGATAACGGTGTCGCAAGCTCGGCAACAGCGGTCCGTCGCCGACCACGAGCTTTGATCCAGGCAGATCGAGATCGAGAAAATCGGGCAGGTTTTTTTCCGGCGACACGCGCCCAACATAGAGAAAAACCGGCCGCGGCAGGATGACTGCGGGCACAGCGTCGGGCCGGAACAGCTGGGCGTCGACCCCGCGCGTCCACGGTACGATGCGGGGAAAAGCGCGCCGCAACAGCTCGCGGCGGACGGTCTCGCTCGCGACCATAACCGCGTTCGAGCGCGCATGGAACCAGCGTAGCGCCGCGTAACCGAGGGCCACCGGCAAACCCAGCCGAGCATTCAGGTATTCGGGAAATTTGGTGTGGAACGATGTCGTAAAGCCGCGCTGCCGTCGCACACAATAGGCGCGCGCGGCGAGCCCGAGCGGCCCCTCGGTCGCTATGTGGATCCGGTCGGGGACGAAGCCGTCGAGAAGCCGCGCGAGCATGCGGCGCCTTACGACCGCGAGGCGGATTGTCGGGTCGGTCGGGCACGGCACGGTGCGAAAGAGATCGGGCGTGACCGCCAGGACCTGGTGACCGGCGGCGGTCAAACCGCCGAGGAGCTGCGACAAAGTCCGCACGACGCCGTTGACTTGCGGCGCCCAGGCGTCGGTAACGAGCGCTATTCTCACCGTCGGGTCCGCGATACCGCCGCTGCCGCGAGCATAGTCAGAGATCCGGCGGCTCTACCGGCGCCGGCGATGCGGCGGCCAGTGTGGCATGGTCGCCTGCCCCGGCAGGACGGCGAAAATCGAGCCAGTCCAACGTAAACGGCTGTTTGAACAGCAGGGTCCACAGGTAATTCATGCTGTAGTCAAAAGCAACGCGCCACAGGCCTTCGGCAGCGAGCCGGCGCCCCGATGAATACGCCGGCAGAGCAAACGAAAATTTGACCGCGCCGACCTTGCTCAAACGCCGCGCCAGTTCTGTATCCTCGCCATAAAAGCTGAAATCGGGATTGAACGCGTCGATGGCGTCGAGCGCGCGCTTGCGGACGACAAAGTTGCCGCCCTGCATCATCGAGCCCGCGCGAAAGACAAACCGCACCAGGAGATAGCCGACGAATGCGAAGCGATAAAAGACAGCCGCGGTGACGCGAACCGATTTGGCGACGTCGTAGTGAATGAAGGGGCCGCTCAGCGCCGCGAGGTCGGGATGCTTGGCAAAAACGGCGAGCACCCTATCGAGCCAGCCCGGCGGGATCATCGTGTCAGCGTCGATATTGGCGACGAGCGCTCCGCGTGCGGCCCGGCACCCGGCCCGGCGCGCCTGCACCAGCCCGCGCTGTGGCTCATCGACGACGACCACCCCCGGGATCGCTGCCGCGATCTGTCGGGTACGATCGCTGCTGTTGTTGTCGACGACAATTATTTCTGCGCCGCAGCCGACGCGCGATGTTTCCGCCAAAATCGCGTAGAGACACGAGGCTATCAATGCCTCTTCATTGTAGGCGGGCACCACAAAGCTGATCGTCAATTCTGGCATCGCTCCTCCACAGCTCGTTTCTACTCGATTGCCGCGCCGATTTTCTATTGCCCCTGATCGGCGCTCTCCAGCACGTCTTCCGACCACTCGGCGGCGAAAGCTGGCTCGAATGCCAACGGATCCAATACATCTCGGTTGATCCAGCAAACCACCGCCAACGACCCATCGAACTCTTCGATCAGTGCGGTACAGCTCTCGACCCAATCGCCGCTGTTGCAATAAAGGATACCGTCCTGATCGCGGATCTCGGCATGATGGATATGGCCGCACACCACGCCGTCGGCGCCCCGCCGGCGGGCTTCTTCGGCAATCGCGTCGCCAAACGAGTTGATGTATTGCACCGCGTTCTTGACCCGCTGTTTCAAATAGGCCGAGAGCGACCAATAAGGATAACCGAGCCGCCGTCGTGCCCAATTGAAATGGCGATTGATCCACACCATCACGGTATACGCGCCATCGCCGAGCAGAGCCAGCCAACGGGCATGGGTGACGATCGCGTCGAACGCGTCGCCGTGCATGACCAGCAGCCGGCGTCCATCGGCGGTGACGTGGACGGCCTCCTCGAGAATTTCGACCCCGCCAAACTGCAACCTCGTGTAGTCGCGCAGCCATTCGTCATGATTGCCCGGGATGTAGACTGCGCGGGTTCCCTTGCGCACCATTCTGAGTAGCTTCTGAACCACGTCGTTGTGGGTCTGCGGCCAATACCACGATTTTTTCAGGCGCCAGCCGTCAATGATGTCTCCGACCAGGTAGATCGTGTCGGCATTGTTGTGGCGCAAGAAATCGAGGAGAATTTCGGCCTTGCAGCCGCGAGTGCCGAGATGCACATCCGAAATCCAAATCGTGCGATAGCGGCGCATCCGTTGCCCCCGGCTCATATCGCCGCTCCGCTGCCCGGCGCACGGCGTGTATCCCAATAACACCAGATTTGCGCCGGCGGGAGGTTGAACCAAACCCGCGCAACTTCGCGGCCGACGATGCCGAGCTGATCCATCGTTATTGGCGACCGGAAACCATTAGTCAGCCGAGCAAAGCAGCCAGCGATGCCGAGCCGGTCGAGACAGGGGCGGACCACCGCCTCCTGCTCGGCGGGCGAAAACCATTTGATCGGCAGGCTCGATACGACTGCGGACAGTGACTGGGTGCGCAGAGCGGAATGGTGAGCGATTCGCGCCGCGTCGTCCTCGATTAAACGGATCGCAGGCAATTTTCGACGGGGGAGTTTGGCGAGCCCAGGCTCGCGTTCAACGGCGATAATGCGCTCCGGCGAGCAGCCGGCGCGAATCAAGCCGCGTGTGAGGCTGCCGGTCCCGGCACCTAATTCGAGAACCGGCCCGGCCCGCTTGAGATCGACCTGGGCGGCGATGGCGTCGGCAAGGCGATCACTGCTGGGATTGGCCGCCGCAATTCGCAACGGTCTTTGCAGCCAAAGAGCAAAGAACACGCTCGCATCAGCAACCATGCTCCTCCCCTAACAATCGATGTCGGAGGCCTTCTAGCAATTGTATGTTACAGTTTTGCGATCGCTACATGTTGGAAGTCGAGTCGCAAAATCGTCATTCATCGCTGATATCTCAACGATTGCGGGAAACGGGAGTATTGGATGGCGACTTGGCGAGCCACGAAAACGCGGAACAAGCAAAACGTGCTTGCCGCCACTTTATCCAAGTTCAGGCCTGCAAAGCGCTCCGGCGAGGGTCGGCGGCGAGCCGAGAAACTGCCGCTTCTGGCGCGGTTTGGCGCGCGCGAGCAGAGAACGGGTCCGGACCCGGTGTCGCTAGCGGTGTTTGCAATCGATCATGTCGGACCGGCGGCGGTGCGGGCTTGCGCCTCCGGCATCGAGGTCCACGTGGCGGCCGAGGACGAAGCAACGGCGGCGGTGATTCGAGCCGCACTGGCCAAAACGGCGCGCCATCGCCCGACCGACCGCCTGATCGAGGTCGTGATCGAGCGAAACCGGACGTAGCAGCTATTCCGAATCGGCCCGTGAGCTCGGTCCTTGTCGAGACGTCACCGCGGCAAGCCGTCCAGACAATAGAGGATCTGCGGCAGTGCCGGGCGAACCGCGCGAAACTCTTGCAGGTGGATCGCAGCAAGCCCCGGCGAGCCTGGGGATGCGGTCCCGAGCCGAATTAAATTATTCCCGTCTGCGATAGGGCGCCGAGCGCCACGCCGACCCGCGCCAGCAAACCGCGGCACGGTCGGCCGGGGCCGCGTCGGCTAGATCGTGAATTAGGGGCCATCCGGGTCGAGGGCGTAGCCGGCGGAACGGACGGTGCGCACCAGATCGGTCCCACCATCGGAATTAAGCGCCTTGCGCAGCCGACGGATGTGAACATCGACGGTGCGGGCCTCGACGTAAACATCATGGCCCCAGACCGCATCCAGCAATTGTTCGCGCGAAAACACCCGCCCGGGATGCCTCATCAGATGACGAAGCAGGCGGAACTCGGTCGGGCCGAGATGAATCGGCTTGTCCGAGCGCGATACCCGGTGGGCTGCGAGATCCATCGTGACTTCACCGAACTGCAAGGTTTCTTCGGAAGCACTGGGCTGGGCACGGCGAATGACGGCGCGCAACCGCGCCGCCAGTTCGCGCAGGCTGAAGGGTTTTGAAATATAGTCGTCGGCGCCGCTGTCGAGCCCACGCACCCGGTCGGCCTCCTCACCGCGCGCCGTCAGCATCACCACCGGCAAGGTGCGCGTCTGCGGCATGCGCCGGATCTGGCGGCAGACTTCGATTCCCGAAACCAATGGCAGCATCCAATCGAGGATCACGATATCGGGACGGCGCTCGGCAATGCGGATCAGCGCCTCTTCACCGTCGGCTGCCTCGCTGGTCTCGAACCCTTCCTTTTCGAGATTATAGCGCAGCAAAGTGACGAGCGGCGCCTCGTCCTCGACGATCAACACCAGCGGCTTGTTCATGCCTGCACCTGCCGCGGCTGACCGCTCTCGAGGCTGGAATCGTCGCCCTTGGGGCGCTTTTGCACGAGCGGCGTGCCGTGAACCAGAAAGTACAGATCTTCGGCGATGTTGGTCGCGTGATCGCCGATGCGCTCGATATTTTTGGCCATGAACAACAGGTGCGTCGACGGTCCAATGTTGCGCGGATCTTCCATCATGTATGTCAACAGCACACGAAACAGGCTCGCATACATCTCATCGAGCTCTTCGTCGCGCATCCACACCGCATAGGCCTTGTCGGCATCGCGTTCGACATAGGCGTCAATCACGTCCTTGACCAACAGCTGCGCCAGCCGCGCCATGCGCGGCAACGCATAAACTGGCCTTGCTGCGGCAGTTTGGTTGAGCACGATCGAGCGCTTGGCGACATTGGCGGCATAGTCGCAGATGCGTTCGAGATCGCTTGCGATCTTGATCGCGGCAAAAACCTCGCGTAGGTCTCGCGCCAGCGGCTGGCGCAGCGCCAACAGCCTGACAGCGAGGTTGTCGACATCGTGCTGCAGCTGGTCGACCTTGGCATCAGTCTCGACGACGCTGGCGGCGAGCTCGCTGTCGCGCTGGACCACGGCCTCGATCGCTGTGGCGAGCTGGTTTTCGGCAAGCCCGCCCATTTCGGTAATCGTGTTGTTGAGCCGCCTCAGCTCCTCATCGAAGCTCTTGATCACATGTTCGGAAGACATCGGCGAGACCCTCCGCCGGCTCAGCCGAAGCGACCGGTAATGTAATCTTCGGTCCGCCGCTCTTTCGGGTGGGTGAATATGGTCTCGGTTTCGTCGAACTCGACCAATTCGCCGAGATACATAAAGGCGGTGTAATTGGAAACGCGCGCCGCCTGCTGCATGTTGTGGGTGACGATGGCGATGCAATAATCCGACTTCAGCTCGTCGATCAGTTCTTCGACGCGTTGGGTCGAGATCGGATCGAGCGCCGAAGCCGGTTCGTCGAGCAACAGGATCTCGGGTTTGACCGCAATCGCCCGGGCAATGCACAGCCGCTGTTGCTGCCCGCCGGAGAGGCTGAGCCCACTCTGCTTCAGCTTGTCCTTGACCTCGTCCCAGAGCGCGGCGCGGTGCAGGGCCGATTCGATGCGCTCTTCGATCTCGGATTGCGACAACTTTTCGTAAAGGCGGATGCCGAACGCGATGTTGTCGTGAATCGACATCGGGAACGGCGTCGGTTTTTGAAACACCATGCCGATTTTGGCGCGCAGCAGATTGAGGTCGAGGCTCGGCGACAGAATGTTCTCGTTGTCGACGATGACCTCGCCGGTTGCGCGTTGGCCGGGATAGAGTTCGTAAATGCGGTTCAAGATCCGCAACAGGGTCGACTTGCCGCATCCCGAGGGACCGATAAATGCGGTTACAGTCTTGTCATGTAACGTCAGGCTGACGTTCTTGAGTGCGTGCGCAGCGCCGTAATAGAAGTTTACGTTGCGCATCTGCACCTTTTGACGCGAACCGGGAGCAGCGTTGGGGCGGTTCGGCATGGGCGGCGCCGTCGTCTGGGTTGCGAGTGAAGCTCGGCTCATGACTTGAACGTGCTCCAAGAGGCGAGCAAGCGCGCGCCAATGTTGAGACAGAGGACTGTTACGGTGATCAGCAGTGCCCCGCCCCAGGCGAGGGTCTGCCAGTCGGCATAGGGGCTCATCGCAAACTGGAAGATGACGACCGGCAAATTGGCCATCGGCGCATTGAAATTGCCGTTCCAGAACTGATTGTTGAGCGCCGTAAACAAGAGCGGCGCGGTCTCGCCGGCGATCCGCGCGACGGCGAGCATGACGCCGGTCAGCATCCCCTGGATCGCCGCCCGGTAGGAGATCATGACGATCACCTTCCATCTCGGCGCTCCAAGGGCCGTGGCGGCCTCGCGCAGCGTGTTTGGCACCAGGTCGAGCATGTCCTCGGTGGTCCGCACCACAACCGGAATGACGATGATCGCCAGTGCCACCGCGCCCGCCCAGGCCGAAAAATGGCCCATCGGCACGACCATGATCTCGTACACGAAGAGCCCGACGATGATCGACGGCGCGCTCAACAAGATGTCGTTGATAAAGCGGACGACCTCGCCGAAACGGCTGCCGCGGCTGTATTCGGCGAGGAAGGTTCCGGCCAGGATGCCGGTCGGCGTTCCGATCAAGGTCGCGATCAATGTCATCGCGACACTACCGGCAATGGCGTTCAGCAACCCGCCGCTGTTGCCTGGCGGCGGCGTCATCTGAGTGAACAGTGCCGGGGTAATCGCCGATATTCCATTGGTGATCAGGGTCCAAAGCACCAATATGAGCCACAACAGGCCAAACGCGGTTGCCACGACCGACAGACTCATGACCAGCGCATTGGCTAATCGACGCCGGGCATAAACACTCATCGGCTCAGTTCCCCGCCTGCTTTTCGAGCTCCAACAGCATGATCTTGGCGAAGGCCAGCACGATGAAGGTGATAATGAACAAAATGAGGCCCAGCGCGATCAGAGATGAAAGGTAGAGACTACTATCGGCCTCGGTGAATTCGTTGGCCAGCGCGGCCGAGATCGTCGTGCCCGGCTGCAGGATCGAAGCGCTGATGCGATGGGCGTTGCCGATTACAAAGGTGACCGCCATGGTCTCGCCGAGGGCGCGGCCAAGGCCGAGCATGATGCCGCCGATGACGCCGGCGCGGGTGAACGGCACGACGATGCGCCAGACGACCTCGCCGCGCGTGGCGCCGAGACCGTAAGCGCTCTCCTTCAACATCGCCGGCACCGTCTCGAACACGTCGCGCATGATCGACGAGATGAAGGGCAACACCATGATCGCGAGAATAAAGCCGGCGGTCAGAACGCCGATACCGAGCGGCGGACCCGCAAACAAAGCGCCAATCCCGGGTATGTTCCCCAGAGTGTCGATGATCGCCGGCTGAATGTATTGCTGGACAAAGGGTGCGAAAACAAACAGGCCCCAGATGCCGTAGATTATGCTGGGGATCGCCGCCAGCAATTCGATCATCGTCGCCAATGGCCGCTTGAGCCAGATCGGGCAGATCTCGGTGATAAATACCGCTATCCCGAACGCGACCGGGATGCCGACCAGCATCGCGATCGCCGAGGTAACCAAAGTCCCGTAGATCGGGGCGAGCGCCCCGAACTCTTTGGTCACCGGGTTCCAGGCTTCGGTGACGATAAACGAAAAGAAACCAAAGGTCCGCAGGGCCGGCCACGCCCCGATAATCAGCGAGACCATAACCCCGCCGAGCATGAGCAGTACGAGCAGCGCGAAGATAAAGGTCATCGCGCGGAACACCACGTCGCCGAGCGCGCCTGCCCGACCTCGAATGGCGCTTATGCGCGCAATTCCTGCGGTCTCAGCCGCCACTGCATCCCTCCACCGGGTTGCCGAACGACTTCCGTCTCACGGGCGCTGCCGCGTGGGGGGCGCCCGGGTCAGCAGTCAACAATCAGGAAGCATGCCCATCCCACACCGGCTTGCCGTCGGGTCCGACAATCTGCTTCCAGCTGGCCTTGAAGATCGCTACGGCGTTCGGCGGCATCGGCACGTATTGCAGCGATTTCGCCATACCGCCGCCGTACTTGTAGGCCCAGGCGAAGAAATCAAGCACCTGCCGCGCCCGCTCCGGATTTTGCTGCTGTTTATGCATCAGGATGAACGTCGCGCCAGTGATCGGCCAGGTGTTCTTTCCCGGTTGGTTGGTCAGGATGAGGTAAAACCCGGGCGCCGCTTTCCAATCTGCATTCGCCGCGGCGGCTTGGAACACTTCCAATCCCGGCTCTAATGCCGCACCCTCGCTATTGATCAGCTTGGTGTGGGTCAGCTTGTTCACGAGTGCGTAGGCATATTCGACATAGCCGATTCCGCCAATCGTCCGCGAGGCGATGGCGGACACACCCTCGTTGCCTTTGCCGCCGAGCCCAACCGGCCATTGGACGGCGGTACCCTCGCCGACCTGCGACTTCCATTCCGGGCTCACCTTCGACAGGTAATTTGTGAAGATGAAGGTCGTACCGGAGCCGTCGGAGCGATGGACCACAGCGATCGCGGTCGACGGCAATGGGAGCCCGGGATTGAGCTTAGCGATCGCCGGGTCATCCCATTTGGTGATCTTGCCCAAATAGATGTCGGCGATCGTCGGACCATCGAGCGTCATCTGGCCCGGTTTGATTCCGGGAAGGTTGACGACCATGACCTCGCCGCCGACGACCGGTGGGAATTGGGTGAGCCCGCTCTTTTCGAGCGCGTCGGGCTTCAGCGGCATGTCGGACGCGCCGAAATCGACGGTTCCGGCCTTGATCTGGGCAATGCCGCCGCCAGAACCGATCGATTGATAATTCATTCTGGTCCCGGTCTTTTCGGCATAGGCGGCGGCCCATTTGGCATAGATCGGGTAGGGAAATGTCGCGCCGGCGCCGGAAATCTCGGCGGCTTGCGCGGCCCAGCTGAGTGCTGCAGCGGCGGCGACGCCGAGCAGAAGCGTGCGATAGGCTTTCACGATGCGCTCCGTCGACAGGGGTAGAGAGAAGCCTTGTTAACCAGCTAGCAACGCGTTTTTATGACTTTTATGTTTCAGTCTTATGACGCCCTTGAGGGCGCTTCCTTATGGTCGGCGACGCACTCATGGTCGACGCATCCCCTTTAACCACCCCTTATGACGCGGCAGCGCTCTCGCGCACCTGCGCGGCGTGCCGCCGCAAAAACACAGTAAACACAGAGCCTTCGCCGAGGGTGCTCTCGATCTCGAGAAAGCCGCGGTGACGGTTGACGATGTGCTTGACGATGGCAAGACCGAGACCGGTCCCACCCATCTCGCGCGAGCGCGCGGTGTCCACGCGATAAAAGCGCTCGGTCAGCCGCGGCAGGTGCTCGCGCGAAATACCCTCGCCGCGGTCGCGGATCGTGACCGAAACAAAGCTGCCGGCTGCTGACCCGCCCGCCCCCGCGGGAGGCCGCGCCTCCGTGGCGCCGACACTGATTTCGGTGCCCGCCCGGCCATATTTGATCGCGTTGTCAAGGAGGTTCTGAAAAACCTGGGTAAGCTCGTCGTGATCGCCTTGGACATCGGGCAGATCGGGCGGCAAATGCAAAGCGATGCGCATGCCGCGATCCCCGGCGCGCAGCTCGAGCGCTTCGGCGAGATGCTGCAGCAGCGACACTAGCGCCACCCGGCCCCGCGGCAACACGTGCTCGTTGAGCTCGATGCGCGACAGCGACAACAGGTCCTCGACAAGCCTGGTCATGCGTGTCGCTTCGCCGTCCATGATCGCAAGAAACCGCTCGCGCGCCTCGGCGTCGTCGCGCGCCGATCCGCGCAAGGTCTCGATAAAGCCGGTCAATGTCGCGAGCGGCGTGCGCAGCTCGTGGCTCGCATTGGCGATAAAGTCGGCGCGCATCTGCTCGGCGCGCTTGAGCTCGGTGAGGTCGTGCAAACTCAGCATCGCAATCGCCCCGTCGAGCGACGGCCGGTCAATACGCGCAAATTGCGCACGCAATTGACGCTCGACCGGTGCGGTTAGGGTGAATTCGACAGTCCGGGCGGCTTCACCGCGCAAAACGGCGTCGGCCGCGCTCAGCACCACCGGATTACGCAACGCCGCAGCGAGATCGCAGGGCGGGGCGAGCTTGCCGACAAGCTCGCTGGCGGCGATATTGACGCGCACGATTTGTCGGCGATGGTCGAGTAGGATCAGCGGGTCCGGCGCCCGTTCGATGATTGCTTCTGCCGAGCCCAATCGGGCCTTGTCGCTTTCCATCTGCGCCTGCCAGCTGCGCGTCAGGCGTTGGATGGCGAGGCGGGTTTCATCTATGGCGCGGTGATCGCCGAGTGCGACCCGCCGTGCGGCTGTTGCCGGCATCGATTCGGCGGCAATATCGGTGATGGCGTCGTGTAGCGCACCCCAAGACAGCGCCAAGCGGCCAAGCACGGCGGCGGTGGCGACAATCGAGACGGCTCCCAAACCGAGCGCCAACGGCGCAGGCACGACACCCGCCAACGCCAAGCCTGCGAGGATCACCAAGCCCGGCGCCGAGGCCGGCAACGCCAGCCCGAAGACGCGTCCCAACCGGACCTGCCAAGGCGTTCTCATGTCGCCGCCGCGAACGGCGCGCCCGCGCCGCAAGCTCAGCGGATCGCGTCGTGCGCCGCCAATGCTGCGAGGTTAACGAGGTCGGAGACCGTGGCGCCGATATTGACGATCTGCACCGGCCGGTCGAGCCCCATCAACAGCGGCCCGACAACCGTCCCGCCGCCCAGATGCGGCAACAGCTTGGCGGTGATGTTGGCGCTGTTGAGACCCGGCATGATCAGGATATTGGCAGCATCCCCAAGGCGGCAGAACGGGTAGAGTTGGCGCCTCAGCCTGACATCGAGCGCCACGTCGGGGCTCATCTCACCGTCGTATTCGAAATCGGGCCGGCGCTCGTCCAAAAGGCCGACCGCCTTGCGCACACGCTCGCAGTCCGGACCGATGGGGTTGCCGAAATTAGCATAAGAAAGCAGCGCCACGCGCGGCGTCAGGCCGAATTCGCGCGCCTTTGCTGCTGCCTCGGTTGCAATGTCGGCGAGCTGCGCGGGGCTCGGGGTCTCGTGAACCAAGGTGTCGGCGAGCAGCAATGGCCGCTCGCGGCCGAGCAAAACGGTCAGACCGAACATCACGCAGTTGTCGCGGACCTCGATCACCCGCGAGACCTCGTCGAGCACGTCGAACGAGTTGCGGGTCACACCGCTGACCATCGCGTCGGCATCGCCGCACGCAACCATGCAGGCGGCAAAGACATTGCGGTCCTGGTTCACCAGCCGCTGGCAGTCGCGGTACAGCATGCCGTCGCGCTGCCGCCTCTGGTATAGAAGATCGGTGTACTTCTTGTTGTTGTGCGAAAGTCTGGCATTGTGGATTTCAAGAATATCGCTCGAGTTGAGACCCATTGCCGTCATTGTCGCCTTGATCCGCTCCTCGCGGCCAATCAGCACCGGGGTGCCGTAGCCGCTGCCGGCGAATTGCAGCGCTGCGCGAATGGTTTTTTCTTCTTCGCCCTCGGCAAAAACCACGCGCCGCGGATTGGCTCGCACTTTGCCAAGGATCATTTCCAAGCCAGCTGCGGTCGGATCGAGGCGGCCGCGCAGACTGCGCTGGTAGGCGGCCATGTCAGCGATCGGTTTTCGCGCCACGCCGGAATCCATTGCCGCCTTGGCGACCGCTGCCGGTACGGCCCAGATGAGCCGCGGGTCGAAGGGTGCCGGGATGATGTAATCGGGCCCATAGGTCAGGCGCTCGCCGGAATAAGCCGCGGCGACCTCGTCCGGCACGTCTTCCCGGGCGAGTGCGGCCAGCGCCTCGGCCGCGGCGATCTTCATCGCGTCGTTGATCGCCGACGCGCGCACATCGAGCGCCCCGCGGAAAATGTAAGGAAAGCCTAAAACGTTATTGACCTGATTCGGGTAATCCGAACGGCCGGTGGCGATGATCGCATCCGAGCGGACCGCGCGTACCTCCTCCGGTGTGATTTCGGGGTCGGGATTGGCCATCGCAAAGACGATCGGCTTGTCCGCCATTGAGCGCACCATCGCCTTGTCGACGGCACCCTTGGCGGAGAGACCAAAGAACACGTCGGCCCCCTCGATCGCCTCGGAGAGCGTGCGGGCCTTGGTCTCGACCGCATGCGCCGATTTCCACTGGTTCATGCCGTCGCTGCGGCCGCGGTAAATCACCCCGCGGGTGTCGCACAACACGACATTCGCCGCCGGCAGGCCCATCGTCTTTAACAGCTCGACGCACGCGATCGACGCCGCACCCGCACCGTTGATGACCATCCGGATCTGATCGAGCGAGCGGCCGGTCAGGTGCAAAGCGTTGATCAGCCCCGCCGTGGCGATGATCGCAGTGCCGTGCTGGTCGTCGTGAAACACTGGAATGTCGAGCAATTCGCGCAGCCGCTCTTCAATGATAAAGCATTCCGGCGCCTTGATGTCTTCGAGATTGATGCCGCCAAAGGCGGGGTGCAGGTAGCGTACGCAGTTGACAAAAGCGTCGACGTCGCGCGTATCGATTTCGAGGTCGATCGAGTCGATGTCGGCAAAGCGCTTGAACAGCGCCGCTTTGCCCTCCATGACCGGTTTGGCTGCGAGCGCCCCCAAATCGCCGAGGCCGAGCACCGCCGTGCCGTTCGATATGACCGCAACAAAATTGCCTTTTGACGTGTAGTCGAAGGCCAAACTCGGCTCGCGTTCGATCTGCAGGCAGGGAAAGGCGACACCGGGCGAGTAGGCGAGCGACAGGTCGCGTTGGGTGGTCAGGGGTTTGGTCGGCGCAATCGCCAGCTTGCCAGGGCGGCCGCTTGCGTGGAACGACAGGGCTTCCTCTTCGGTCGCGCGAATTGTGCCGTTGTCCATATTGTTCGACGCTCCTCGCCAGATCCGCCGCCCGGCGGTTTTCCGCCCGCAAGAATAAGAGCAATCTAAAGTCCGCGCTGGGCACCGTCAAAGCCGGGCTTGGCGGACCGCCGGAGGTGCTGTCGATGCGCTTGAATTCGTGTGCCCGATCGCGGTTACTGGTGTCGTGACGACAAAGGGTGGCGATGCGCTAATCTCCGAGGCGGCGGCATGGGAGGTGGCGCCTGGGCAGGTTGCTGTGGCGGGCGTCCGGCAGCTGTCGTCCGCGTTCGCCGATCTGGGGGCAATCCGGCACGGCGGTCGGCAATGATCACCGAGTTCGGGGAAGAGCGCCAGCGCCGGCTCGTTCTCGACTACTTCGGCGGCGATGCGCGGCTACGGTTGCTGCGCCGCACTCCCACCTTCGGCTCGCCCGTCTTTGTCGTTGATTTCGACCGTGGTGCCCGACATTTCCGGACTTTGGGCTCGTTCGGCAGCAGTATCCAGGTGACCGAGCAGTCGAGTCTCGATCTCCTTTATCCGGCGCGGCTCGTCTTTCACTACGAGCGACTGATGTCGCTCGCGTTTGCGATGAGCCGCCGGGCGGTGACGGCGCTGCTGCTCGGCGTCGGCGGGGCGGCGATGTGGCGCTTTATGCGCTCCTATCTGCCGGATTGCGCGCCGGCCCTGGTCGATGCCGACGAGGCGATCGTCGCGATCGCGCGCCGCTGGTTTTATCTGACCCAGCCGGTCACGGTCGAGCCGGCGCAGCAATTCGTCGCGACGACGACGTCGCGCTTTGATGTGGTGCTGGTTGATCTTTACAATTCGTCGGGGCCGGCGGAGAGCAACGAGCTGTTCTGGGCGCGCTGTCTCGACGCGCTCAATCCCGGCGGTTGTCTCGCCAACAACTGGGCCGATTTTTCGGTGAACCCGGCAGTGCGGCCGATGTCTGATGCCCTCGCCGCCGTTGCTCGGGCGCGCGGCATCGAGCCGATCTATGTGACCCGCCGCGGGTTTCGCGACAATCTCGTGCAATACCTCCCGACCGATCCGGGCATCACTGCCGAGGGCATTACCGACGTCCACGCGCGCTTTGTCGCCGAGCGCCGGCTTCCCGACCGCGGCCGCGGCATCCTCGAAAACTGCGTCGTGACGACCCGCTTCCCGATCGTTTAATCCCCCAACATGGTCTCAGGTGGGTTCGCTGGCCGCGCGGCCTGGCTCGGGATGGCGCTGCGGAAGGGCTGCGAATTTTGCGTCGAAGCGGCGAAGCTCGTGAGTGCGCCAGGAGCAATGCCGATCGTTGCCTTAAGGTTTTAGCAGCAGCTTGCCGATGACCTCACCGCTTTCGAGCAGCGTGTGGGCACGGGCCGCCTGCGCCAACGGCAGGCGGTCGTGGATCAACGGCCGGATCTCGCCGGCGGCGAGATGGCCGAGCAGTGTCTTCATCGTCGCAGCACGGATGTCCGGGCGGTTGTCGAAGCTGTGGATCGTGAACAACCGCAGCGCCGGGCTCGCGGCCGAATTGGCGCGCATCGCCGTAACAAGATCGGCTTCGGGCGGCCCGTCGAGCCGGCCATACGAGATCACCATGCCGAGCGCCGCAAGCATCGTGAAATTACGCCCAAAGCCTTTGCCGCCGATCGAATCGAGGATCAGATCGACACCGCGCCCGCCGGTGCTGCGCATCACGCCCGCAGCCACGTCTTCGCTGCGGTAGTTGATCGCCTGACCGGCGCCGAGATCGAGGATGGCGCGCGTCTTCGCGTCCGAGCCGGCGACTCCGATCACACTCTTGCCGGCGATCACCGCGAGCTGAACCGCAGCACTGCCGACCCCGCCGGCGGCATTCCAAATCAGCACGTTTTCGGCGGCCGCACCGCGTGTTGCGGTATGCAGCAGGTGGTAGGCGACCTGGTAATTCGACAGGCACGCAGCCGCTTCGAGCGAGCAGCCGGGCGGCAGGGGATAGGCCGCCCGCGCCGGTACCGCGATGTATTCGGCATAACAGCCGGCGCGCACCGGCAGATCGCGGGCGCTGACAAAAACTGGCTGGCCGATCGCAGGTGCGGTGACGCTGGCTCCGAGTGCTACGACCGTGCCGCTCATTTCGATGCCGGGGATCGCCGGCAGCGGCGGCATCCAACTGTAAGTCCCGCGCCGCACGAGCACCTCGGGCATGCTGACGCCGATGGTGTCGGCTTTGACCAGGATCTCTTCGGCGGCAGGAGCCGGCGTCGGCAGCTCGACATATTCGAGCGCCTCGGGGCCGCCTGGCTCGCGCAGCAGGATTGCTTTCATGGTGTTGCGGTCAGCTCAGGTTTTTGACGATGGTCGGTTTCGACCCGAGCGAAGCTGTTGCCGACGACCGTGCCCACGGTTGTTGTCGGCTCGCGATCAGGCTCGGCGCGGCGCCACTCGATCTCGGCGTCGGGACGGCCTACCCAGACCTGTATCGCTGATAGCTGCCCGCGGGTGGGGAGAAAACGGTGCCGCCGCCCGGAGGGCCGGCGGCACGCTCGAAAATAAGGATACTAAAGGATTTCAGTCGTCGTCGCGGGGGAACGAGAAAAAGGTCGGCAATCCGCCGCCCCGCGTCGGGTCCCATTCCTTGCGGATTTGGCTTTCGATCGACAGACCACTGCCGGTCGTGGCACTGAGCTTGCGCTCCGCAGAAGAGGTGCCGCTCGCGCCGCTACGGGGCAAATCATCGCCCGCGTTTTTGTCGCGACGGTGCCAGCGGCGCAGATGTTTTTCAATCGAACGTTGGTCCATGCTCGATCCTCCCTCGCGCCTATCTAGGCCAGGGGTCGGAACGATTGCAACAGTTTTGGTAAATACCATGTAAACCCAGCTGCTTGGTTGTGACCGGAGATGAATGACTCGGCGGTTGACGCAGCGCTGACGATCTGGACCATCGGGCACTCGACGCGCTCGATCGAGGAGTTCAGCCGCTTGCTGGGTCGGGTCGCGATCGATCTTTTGGTCGATATCCGCTCGATCCCGCGCTCGCGCACCAACCCGCAGTTCAACCGCGAGGCACTCCCAACCGCGCTTGCGGCGACCGGGGTCGGCTATCGCCATCTGCCGGAGCTCGGCGGCTTGCGCGGACCGCGCAAAGATGGCGTCGTCTCGCCCAACACCTTGTGGCGCAGCGGCGCGTTCCGCAATTATGCCGATTATGCCGCAACCAACCCTGCATTCCGCCTGGGGTTCGGCGAATTGCAAGCGCTGGCCCGTGACCGCCATGCTGCGATCATGTGCGCCGAGGCAGTGTGGTGGCGCTGTCACCGCCGCATTGTCAGCGATTACCTGCTGCTGGCCGGGTTCGCCGTCGGCCACATCCTTAGCGGCGACCGGATCGAGCCGGCGAGCCTGACCCCGGGCGCCACCCCGCAGCCCGACGGGGCAATTCTTTACCCGGCGGCGACCGCCGCCCACCCGAACCGCCTTATCTAAAATCGGGTCGAGGATGCGCGCCGCAGCGTCCGGTCAAACTCCCGGCATTGCACCGCACGCCCGTGCCGGTCCGCGAGGCGAGCCGGAAATGGCACGGTTTTCGCTCAGCAGCGTTGGTCATACGCCACAAACCCAATTCACAGGTGCTGCGATGCCATTTGACGGCGCAAGCTTTGCTCGTTCCGAGCACGACGTCTTGGAAACGGCGGTCTATGCCAGCGGGCTCAGACCGATCGATCCGCGCTTTCTCGACTGCCATAAGGCCGAACAGGTCCGCCGCAACCCTGCGAGCTGGGCCTACCGGCATCAACAGGTGGTAGCGCTGGCCCAGGTCGCGGTGTTGCTCGCCAGCGTCGGGCTGTTCGTGGTGATGTTGTCCGCCCACGAGGTGCCATGGGGATTTGTCGCCGGGCTCGCGATGTTCGCGTTGGGATCCGCGGCGCTGTTCTTGCCGGTCAAGGGGCCGGCGTTGTGGCGCGAGCGCGAAACTGCCGATCTTTCGGTTGTGCCGGCGGTCATCCGGCAATCGGCCGAGCAATTGCAGCATCGCTTACCCGGTGTCGGCTTTGTCCTCGGCGAATTGTATCAAGAAAAGGTCAGGCTCGATCCTTACCTCGTCGCCCAATATTGCGGCTCCCGGGTCGTACTCGGCATTTGGGACGGCGACCGTGTAGTCGCCTGCGCCTAGCGGCCGCGCCCCAGAGATCTGTTTGCTGCTGCGCCTCAGTAGGGGTCGCGGACGAAAAGAAAAGTCGTGCCGGTCACAATCGGGGCGCTGGCGCCGACGAACGACACATTGGCGTTCTTAACCTGGCGTGATCCGGCGCGGCCCGCGGCCTGCAGCGCGCCCTCGATGATGTGCCACAGGCCGTGGATGCGGCCGGTGCCGAGGCTGCCGCCAAAGGTGTTGAGCGGCAATTCGCCGTCGAGCTCGATGTGTCCGTCCTGGATGAAATCGAGCGCTTCGCCTTCGCCGCAGAAACCATAGGATTCGAGACCGTAGATTACCGAGGCTGAAAAGCCGTCGTAGATCTGGGCGACATCGACGTCCCTGGGGCCGAAGCCGGAGCGCTCCCAGGTCAGTTTCGCCGAGCTGCGCCCACCCTCCATATAATCGGCAAGGCTGCCGATGCGGCCAGCCACTTCGAAATGAAGGCGCTGACCGTAACCGGCGAGGTAGGCCGGCTTGGGCTTGAGCTCGCGCGCCCGCTCGGCCGTCGTCAAGACGACGGCAACGGCGCCCTGCACCGGGATGTCGCAGTCGAACAGGCAAAACGGATGGGCGACCATCCGCGAATTGAGGTAGTCCTCGCGCGACAGCGGCGTGCCATAGAAATAGGCGTGCGGATTGTGCTGGGTGTGGCGGCGCTGGGTGACGGCAAGGGTCGCCATCTTCTCGCGGCTCTGATTGTGCCGCTCGAGCCAGCGGGTATAGGCGACCGCCATGCCCTGGCCGGGCCCGCCAAAGCCGTAGGGTGCGGTGAATTGCGCCGCTCCGGCGGCGTAGGCGCCGGGCAGGTTCTGATAGGTGCCGCGCGGGTTGTGCATCGCCCGCCACACCACCGCATATCGGCACATCCCGGCAAGCAAGGCGTTGACCGCCTGCTGCACCGCACCGCCGATATTGGTCGTGCCAACCTGGATGTGCCATCCGAGATCGGGCAATTTCAGCATTGCCATCATGCAGTTGACCGATACGATCGAGATGCCGTCGATCTCGGCGTGCCCGGTCGCTGGCAGCTCCGGATAGGTGGCAAGACCGTCGATGTCTGAGAGCTGCATCCCCGAATCCGCCACCGCCTCCTTGACCGCGGCGAGCGCATGGGCGGCGAGCGGCGTATCGGCCGAGCGCGTGACTTTGGAAAAGCCGACGCCACTGACCGCCACCTTGCATCGATTTTCCCACATAGGTTGGTCTCCCCCCGCGCCCCGAGGCGCAAGAATTTTACTCAACCGCGAAGGCCGCAATGGATGCGCAAGGGTCGCGATGGGTTAGAAGCGCCTTTGCGTCCTTTGCGTAACCGTGGCGGCCATTGCGTTATCTAGCCAATCGGAACTGCGGCA
>DASXMC010000600.1:0-9321 GCA_036495885.1 Allostellaceae bacterium
AAGGTCCCTTGCGCTCGGACCGGAACAGCGCGCGGAGGCGATAGAGACGGCCCTAGCCGCCGTGGCGCTGTTCGCGACACGCGCGGCTGCATAACCGGTTGTGGACCTGAACCGATATTCAGACTGTCGCGGCACTCCCGCACCCATCGGCAAGGTCTCTTAAGGGTTCAGAAAGGAGACGATCGCCGAAATGCGCCACAACGGTCGAGATGCGCCGAAAGCGGCAGTTCCGTGCAGCGGCATTATCGCGGTGTCGCGGTGGAGAAATCTGTACTCGAGGTCAGCTCGCCCGTTGCAAAGGCAAGCGCGGCCGCGTTGATCAGGGACTGCGCGTGTGCGCGGGCTACTGCAGCGCGCGCCGTGGCAAGCCCTGTCTGCGCGGAGGTCGCGTCGGTTAATGTGCCGACACCGTGCGCATAGGAATCGCTGGCGCTGTGGAAGGCGGCCTCGGATGCGGTCTGCAGGGCGACGGCAGCATCGTATTGCTGCAGCCCGGTATCGACCTGGTCGTAGGCGAGGGCCACCTCGCGCAAAGCCTCATCGGTGCGCTCCTTCAGTGCAGCCGCCGCCTCTTCGCGCTTCGACTGGGCGACGGTCAATTTATTCTGCAGCAGTCCACCTTCGTAGAGCGGCCATTCGAAGTTCAGCAACGCGGCGCCCTGCGGCTGGACGACCCCGGAATAGGGCGAGTTGTTCACGTTGAGCCGGGCGAGATTGCCCTGCACGTTGGCGTTCAGCGACACTTTCGGGAACAGAGCAGAGCGTGCGGCAGCGATTTCCGCATCCGTCGCACGCAGCTTCGCCACGTCGGCGAGCAGGTCGGGGCGCTGGCGCAGCGCCTCGCTGAGCACGTCGTCGACGGCGCGCGCGGTGCGCGGCGGCAGCGGACGCACGGACGCATCCGCCACGCGCAGCTTCGTGGTGGGCGGCAAATCCATCGCCGCAAGCAGCGTATACATCGCGTCGTGCTGCCCGGTGTTGGCCTGCGCGAGATCGTACTGCGCCTGCGCCGTCGCGCGGCGCGCGAGCTGGACGTCAACGATGGTGTCGAGACCGCGGCTGAACAGCGCCTCGGCGGATTGTTGCACCACCTGCGCATCGCCCAGGCCTTGCCGCGCTGCGCGTACTGCAGCATCAGCGCCATCCAACGTGAAATATGCGCGGGCCACGTTGTAGATGAGTTGCTGATGCGCCGCCGTGAACGCTACGTTCCCGGCGATCGAAAGCTGGCCCGCTGCTTCGACCGCGGCTGCGCGGCCGCCGAAATCGAGCAGCAAATAATTTACGGCGAGTTGCGGGATTATTTCCTGGGCGTTGAAGACGATGAAGCCTTGGGGAACCAGGTTGCTGGGGAACGGCGTTACGAAATGCTCCCAGCCGGCGACCGCGCTCGTCGTCAGCGCCGGAAGATAGGCGGCACGCGCGATTCCGACATTGATCGCCGCCTGCCGCGCCTGTTCCCAGGCGACGCGCGTTGCCGGGTTGCGGCGCTGGGCGATATCGATCAGCTCGACGAGCGAATAGACATGGTTGGGGTCGTTGTCGGCGGGCGACGGCAACTGGACCGCCGTGTTGTCCGGCACCGTGAATCGCCGGGCCCCGATGGCGGTGGGTGCAGGGACTGTCGGCGCTTCTTTGGAGGGCTCGAATTGCCGCGGGGTGTCGGGTGATGCCGGCGCAAGGTCGCTCGTGTCGTTGCAGGCGCCGAGGAGCACGCATCCCGCCACGGCGATGCGTCGGAACCTAGCCGACGACATGCAATGCGTCCCCAACCGACGGCGCGATCACCGGCTGCGGTTGCGGACCAACCTCGTCGAGAATCTTGCGAATGTCCTCGTGCAACAACCGGTACCATGTCGCGAGAGCGGTGAGGTGATCGCCGGGGCCGGATATGGCCGGCGGTTCGGGTAGACCCGCTGATACCGCATCCGCTCGCTCGCCGCTGCGCGTCCACGACGCTGCCTGCCGGAACCACGCCGCCAGTGCCTGGTTATATACGCGAAGCGCGTCATGCGTTGGCTGCGGAAGGTCGAGCCCGGCCGGATCGGCACACAAATCAAGAATCGCCGAGACCGGGATGAACAGCCGACCGACCTGCTCCACCACAGTCGCGTCGATCGACCGTCTCCCGACCGCGTGCCGCACCTCCCTCGTTTCGAATGGATCGTTGACCAGCACGGCTCGCGCCTGCCCGATCGCCTGCCCAAACGCCGTTTCGGCCGCGGACCGAGCGGCCTGCGAAATCTCAACATCGGCGCGGGCACCCAAACCCACCAGCACCGCCAGCTGCTCCAGGGCTCTGGCGAGGTTCGTGCGCACAACATTGGCCACACTCACCGGCCAAATGGTCGTGAATATTACGAAGATCACGATATTGCCGAACAGGATGCCGATGGTGCGGTCTCTCGCCGTGTACATGTCGATCGTCGGGCCATAGCCCTGCAGCACGACAAGATAGAAGGCGAGCCCGATCTGCAGCCCGGCGTAGGCGACGCGCTCGCTGCCGTAGCCGATCCAGGCCGCGAGCAGAGTCACCGGGGCGAGTAGCAGGAGCAGGTCGCCGAGTTCGGTCATCAGCGGCATCAGCAGCAAGATCGCGCCGAGGCCGAGTCCGGCGCCGATCAGGCAGCCGACGAAACGCAATGTCACTTTGTGCAGCGTGTCACCGACGGTCCCGAGGGCGACAAAGAAGCAGGTGATGACGCAGGTATGAATGCCGGGCCAGTCGGTCATGCTCATGACGAAATAGCAGACCATCACCGCCAGCGTGACCTTGAGCGCGAAACGGACATAGTCCGGATTGCTGAACGCATCCGCCGCCAGCAGCTGTCGCGGCGCCTCCGTCACGTCATGCGCTCCGCGCTCCGCAGCCGGTCCAGCCAGTGTCTCCCGGATCGCTCGCAGTCTGCGCGAGATCGCGTCGGCCAGCGGTCGGGCGGCGCCGGTCGCGGTGATCGTGACCGGTTCGGCGCTCGGGGCTTCGCCGTTTTGGAGCGCGCGTTCCGCCTCGCAGCAGGCGCTCGACGCCGGGAGAAGCGCATCGCGAGCGTCGCCCTCGACGCGCAGCCAAGAGAGCAGCAGGAGCCCGAGCTGGGCGATGTCGGTAATCAGCGAGGGGCTCCAGACCGGGCGGCGCTTGCCGCGCCGCAGGAAACCGGCGAGATCGTACAGTTTGCGCAGCTGCGCTGTGCCTTCGAAGGCTTGGGCTTCGAGCACGTGATCTGCTCCGCTCTTGCCAGCGCAAAAGCGCGTCGCCGTCGCCAACCGCTCGGTCAGCGCGCGGCGGAGAAGAAGCGCAGGGTCTCGCCCTGTCAGCAGATTGGCGGCGATCAGCAATACCACGGGCACCACGACAGCCAGGCTGAACCACAGCAGGAAGCGCACCAACGCGTCCTCCGGCGGAATGAAGAAGATCTCCGGCAACTCGAACTGTGACGCATTGCCGACGGTCGCGGGCTGCAAAGCGAGGCCGAGCACCTCGTCGCCCAAGGTCAGCCCGTAGGCGATGACGAAGCCGGCGACGAAGAACACCGGCCCCAGCGTCGCGGCGCGCGCCAAAAACATCGCGCCAAAGGTCATTACTGCCATCAGCGGGATACGCAGAGCCGGCTCCGACAGGCTTAGCATGAAGACGCCGATCGCCGTGAAAATCGCCAACACTACGGCGATACCCGCTGCCAGCGCCGTCCGCACGGTGGAGGCCGCCTCGCGACCCGAGAGGAACAGAACAATATAGGCCGAGACGGCGATCTCAGGGATGCGGAACGTCTCCAAGATGGCGACGACGGCCAGCACCACGACGACGATGCGCACCGAATCGCCGAGCCTGCCGGGGGTTGGGCGCAGCTCGCGGCGCAGCAGTGCAGCCAGGTCGCGCGCGTCGCCCCCGTCCACATCCGGCGCGCCGCGATGCGCGTCATGCGCCTTCATTTTTCGATCACAATTACCGCCGTAGCGCCATAGCGCATCAGGTCGTCGGGTGGCGCGTCTAGCAGGATGCGTACCGGGAAGCGGGCCGCGATCCGCACCCAGTTGAGGGTGCGCTCGACATGCGGAAGGCCACCAAACGTGGCGCTCACATCCGACGCTACACCCCAGCCGAGGCTGTCGACCTTGCCGGGCACGGGGCGGCGCGGCTGCGCCATCACATAGACCGTTGCGCGCTGCCCCTGCTCGATTCCCGCGAGGTCGGTCTCGCGGAAATTGCCGATCGCATACCAGTGCTCGGTGTCGATGATCGTGAACAGAGGGTGGCCGGTCGCGGCGAACTCCCCGGCAGCGATGTCGAGCGCGGTGATCCGGCCCTCGCAGGGCGCGCGCACGACCGTCTTGTTCAGGTCGCGTTCCGCGAGCGCAAGCGTCGCGCGCGCGCCCTCCAATTCCGCCTCGGTCGGCTTGGTGTTGGTGATGGCCTGGCGCGCCTCGTCCGCCTGCAGCCGCGCCTGCTGCAGGCCAAGCTGCGCGGTCCGTCTCGCCGTACGGGCTTGGTCGACCTGCTGGGCGGTGACAAAGCCGCGTCCCAGCAGCGGTTCCATCCGCGCTAGCGTGCTCGTAGCGAGAACCCGTTGCGCCTCGGCGGTGTCGATGCCGCTTGCGGCGGCATCGGCCTTGGAGGTCTGCGCCGCGACCTGGTCGGCGGTGAGCGCGAGCTTCGCCTCCAGGCTGCGGACCGCGGCGCGGGCCTGGTCGACGCGCATTCGGTAAGGGTCCGGGTCGATCCGGAACAGCACGTCGCCCTTGTGCACTGCCTCGTTGTCGCGCACGTCGAGCTCGACGATCCGGCCGCTGACGTCGGGCGCCATGTGAACGAGGTCGGCATGCAGGTAGGCGTCGTCAGTGCGCGGCCGCAGATCGATCCGGCGCGCTGCGAGCACTCCCGTCACCAGGACGCCGGCTAGCGCGAGGAGGCTGACCAGGACGCCGAGCGCCTTGCGAACCGTCAACATCGCTTAGTGACCGAACCAGAAGAGCCAGGCGAGCAACGTGGCGGACACCGCGAGGCCGGCGTAGGTCAGCAGCGGCGCGACAACGTAGTCGCTGATGCCGGCCAGCGCGAGGATCTGCCGAATGATTACCGCGGCGACAATGCCAACGGCCGCGCACAGCATCCAGGCCGGGAAATAGGAGCCTAAAAGGTCCTGTGTCGGCGAGTAACTGCATGCGGCCACCGGTAGCGCGATCGCCACTCGTCCCAAGACAAGTGAACCGCGGCGGCGTCGACCGGCGCTAAGCCGTCTGCCGCTCCCGACTGCGATCGACCTAACGCGCCCGAACCCTGATGCACCTCCAACCGACATGCCGCCCCCACCCGACATAATCAGTCTCGAAATTAGCCTAGCGCGGCGGCAAGCCTTTATTTTTTTAAGTGCGCTAATCATCCTGCGGTCACGCCATCAGCCCGCAGGAATACCAAATATTCACGAAATGAGGGAGGATCACGAGCTCCATCCGAACCCGGACACTCACCGTCGCGAAGGCCATGAACGCTATGCCAGTCGCGTGAATAGCCGTCGTCAAGACGATGCGCGAGAGATCCCAGTCTAATTGTCCAACGGATCGAACCTCATTGAACCGTCCCCTTTTTGATATAGACGCCCATCCCGGCCAGGCCCGTGGATCTCTCAACCGGATGAGCATGGAACGCAAAGGTGTGCAGATCGAAATCGCCGGTCGCCGGGGTCCCGTGCCAGCCGGCGTATTCGCCTTTTTGCCGCAATCACGCTCGACTACCAGCTCAGGATTGTCGATGACGAGCAAGGTCGCACCCGCCGCAACGTTCTGCCCGCGAGCCACGGCGATCTTCGCCAGCCGGCCGGAGACGCGCGTGGCGATGTCGATACGGGTGCTTTCGGCTTCGCCCTGGACCAGCAACGGCTCGGGTCGTACCAGATACCAGATCGCCAAGCCGATAATGGTAAAAGACGGTCGCGGCAATGATGGCGCGAGGGTTGAGCAGCGGCCTGCGCCGCGCCGTGGCGGCGCTAGGTTCCGTCGTTGCCCGGTTGAGCGTGGAAGACAGTGCGGTGGACGGGGGGCTTCGGTCACCGTCTCCCAGCGACTATGATGCCAGGAAGTGGCTAGGTTAGCCCCCGGGGGGCACGCCCGGCAGTATCGGCTTCACTCTCACCTTGAAATAAGACACATTTGTGGCAATGCCCGAGAAACGGCGGAAAATGAATATGGCGGCGGATGCGAGTGGAGGATTCGATGACCGATGCCAGGAATGATGCACCAGAGGCCGACGGCAAGCTGAAAGGGAAGGAATACGACCGGGAACTCAAGCGGTTGCATGTCGAGTTCGTCAAGCTCCAACAGTGGGTTGTGCATAAAAGGCTGAGGGTCTGCATCCTCTTCGAAGGGCGTGACGGGGCTGGCAAGGGCGGCACGATCAAGGCAATGAGCGAGCGGGTGAGCCCGCGCATCTTCCGAGTCGTGGCGCTCCCCGCTCCGACCGAGCGGGAAAAGTCGCAGATGTACGCCCAGCGCTACATTCCACACCTGCCCGCGGCCGGGGAAATCGTGATCTTCGATCGCAGCTGGTACAACCGGGCTGGCGTCGAGCGCGTGTTGGGGTTCTGCACCGAGGAGCAGGCAAAACACTTTTTGCAGATGATTCCTGGGGTGGAGAAAGCGATCGTCGACGACGGCGTGATCCTGTTGAAATATTGGCTGGAAGTGAGTCCCGACGAGCAGACGAAACGCCTCGAGGGTCGGATCGATGACGGGCGTAAGATCTGGAAGCTGTCCGACATGGACCTCAAATCCTACTCCCGCTGGTTCGATTACTCGCGGGCGCGCGACGAGATGTTTCTCGCGAGCGACACCGCATGGGCGCCTTGGTATGTTGCGCATTCCGACGACAAGCGGCGAGCGCGGCTCAACATCCTGACCCACATTCTGAGCAAAATCCCTTACGAGACGATGCCGCGCGAGAAGGTCGAGCTGCCGAAGCGGCAGCATCGCGGCGACTACAAGGACCCTAACTACCCATTCAGGCTAATCCCCGAGGTGTTTTGAGCTTGGGTGCTGACAAGGCCGGTCAACGTGCGCGGCTTTCGATCCGACTCTGTCGTCGGTGATCGCGCGCCGCGATCGATCCAGACCTGGCAGGAGCGCTTTAGAGACCCGGCTCTGACGGTCCTGCTTATCCTTGAGCTCTGCACTATCTTTCTCGCAGTGCCGCTCGCGGCGAAGGGCCTCTCAGTAGCGCAGGCGGTCGCTGACACGCTGGTTCTCGTGGTGATAGCGATCGTCGTGACGCTGTCGCTCAGATGGAAAGCCATCATCTTGATCTTGCTGGGCCTATCGGCCATCGTCGCGAGCTTCGTGATTAGCGCGGAAGCGTCGCCAACCTCAGTAATTATGCTCCGCCGCGGCGGCGATATCCTGACCTTCTCGGCCTTGACTTGGGTGGTGGCGCATGCGGTCTACGCACCTGGACGGATCACGATTCGTCGTCTTCAAGGCGCCATCGTGATGTATCTGAACTTCGCGACAATTTTCGCCGCGGCCTATGGCCTAATCTGGGATCTAAGCCCCGGCGCCTTCGCCAATTTCGTCGTCCAAGAAGGTGGCCCGCAGGAAACCGGGAGCATGCTGTATTTCAGCTTCACCACGCTGACGACCACGGGTTACGGGGACATCGTTGCGGTCGATCCATTCGCCCGCAGTCTGGCCAATTTTGAGTCGGTCCTCGGGCAATTCTTTATCGCGATCACGGTTGCCCGCCTCGTGACGATGGAACTCGCAGACCGGCTCCGATGAGCTCGAACACGATCGAGGTGCCAAGTCTCAGTGACGGTCGTCCGCTGTTCGCCTTCGCATTCTGCGGTGGGGTGAGGCAGGCGCTGCGCGATTTTGCAGAGGCCGACGTTGCGGCAGGCAGCGTGGATTTCGTCTGGGTGCATCTCGACCTTCGTGATACCGCGGCGCAGGCTTGGCTGCGTGGCCGCCCCTGGCCGCCCGAAATCGTCGAGATGGTTGCAGCTCCGATCCAGCGCGGCAGACTTTTCAACACGCCGGATCTGGTCTACGGCCATCTGCGCGACTTCCGTGACGAACCCGATGCCGTCACCCTGCAAGCGGGCTCGCTTAGCGTTGTCGCCTCCCGGACATTGCTCGTCACCGGTCGGCGCATCCCGCTGCTCTCAGTCAAGGAGCTGCGACGCCGCGTGGAAGCGCGGAGCGCTGTGCCCGCGAGCCCATTAGGGCTAATCACGGAATTTTTCAAAGCCCTGAATGACATCGGCGAGGGTCTGTTACAGCAGGCCAGTGAACGCGTCATAGCAATGGGGTCGAAGGTGCTGAAACGTAACGGGACTGGCCAACGCGAGGACCTCGTGGAGATGCGACGCGAGTCAATCCTGGTCGCCCGCGACATGGCCTACAAGCGCACCGCCATGCTCGAACTGGCGCGCGAGCGGCCGGCGTTGTTTCCTGCTGACGAATTCGACCGCTTCAACCGCCAGATCCATCGCTATTCGGCACTGGTCGAGGATGCGCAGGACTATGCGGAGCACTGTCAGTTCTTGCTCGAAGAACTGCGGGCGCAGGTCGAGGAGGAAACCAACCGAAATCTTTACATACTCACGATGTTCTCGGTGATATTCCTGCCGGCAACGCTGATCGCGAGCATTTGGGGCATGAACGTCGGCGGTATTCCGTTCAGCGGCAGCCCGAACGGTTTTTGGGTGGTCGGCGGACTGATATCGGCGGTCTTCACCCTGGTCGCAATCGTGCTTTTCCGGTTCAGGCTCAAATTCTTCTAAGGTGGACAAAAACACCGTATGCGACGAATGGAAGTTAAACTGCGACGTGAATGACAAGTGGAAAGAACATCGCGCTGCCAGCAAGAGGTAGATTCTAAACTCGCTAGTAGTCGGCGGCATTATCGCTGACAAACAGCATCTGAGTGATGATCAGCGCGGAGATCAGAACGAACGCGACCTTGAAGATGGCGGAGGGCGCAAACGCCGCGATAACCGCGCCGAGCACGACCCCGACGATCACCGGCACGGTCCAAATCCGCAGCACCTCCGGGATCACCATGCCGCGCGCATGATGCGCCCGGTACGAGCGCCAGGCGGTCGGCAGGATGATCGCCAGCGATGTGCCGATGCACAGCTGCATCCGCACTGCATCGGGCACACCAAACAACCGGAAGATCTCGAACAGCACCCGCACGATGACCGCGCCGCGCCGATCCCGAACATGCCTGCGAGAAGGCCGGTAACGACCCCCGCGGCGATCACTGCCAGCAGCAGCCAAAAGAGCTCGGACCATGTCATCATGAAGCGTGATGGGCCGCCATGCTGGACCTTA
>DASXMC010000601.1:0-3492 GCA_036495885.1 Allostellaceae bacterium
ATGGCCGGCACCGATCATCGCCGCCGCGCCGCGGGCGGCGGGCCGGCGATCATCCTCGTCGAGCCCCAGCTCGGGGAGAATATCGGCACCGCTGCCCGGGCAATGATGAATTGCGCGCTCGACGATCTGCGGCTGGTCCGCCCGCGCGACGGCTGGCCCTCGGCCAAGGCGGTGGCGGCAGCGAGCGGCGCCGACGCGGTCTTGGACAATGCCCGGGTCTATCCCTCGATCGCGGCGGCGATCGCCGACCTCGCTCACATCTATGCCTCGACCGCGCGCGACCGCGGCATCGTTCGCCGCGAGGTCACGCCGCGGCATGCCGCCGCCGAAATGCATCTTCATATTGCTGCCGGCGAGTCTTGCGGGGTGTTGTTCGGGCCGGAGCGCACCGGGTTGCAGAACGACGATCTGAGCCTCGCCGACACGGTGTTGACGGTGCCGCTCAATCCCGGCTTTTCGTCGCTGAATTTGGCGCAGGCGGTATTGATCGTCGGCTATGAGTGGTTTACCGCCGCGGCCGAGACCCGGCCCGAGACATTGCACACCGGGCTCAGCCGGCCGGCTATCAAAGCCGAGCTGTTGAACTTTTTTGCGCATCTCGAAGAAGGCCTCGTCAGGGTTGGTTTTCTGCGCAACCCCGAAAGCCGTCCGAGCATGGTTCGCAATCTGCGCAGCCTGTTCCAGCGCGCGCATTGCACCGAACAGGAATTGCGCACCTTGCACGGTGTCGTCACCGCCTTTGCCGGCCCGCGCGAACGCCGCAGTGCGGCGAAAGATTTAGAGAAAGTTGATCCCGACGGCACTGCCTGAGGGCTTCTGGCCACGCCCGAAGCCGGCAAGCGCCTCTACGAGGCCGCCGTCGCCGGCCTCGCCAAGGATTACGCGTGGCGGGTGGCTTCGTACGGATGGGCCACGACCTTCGGCCCCGCGACATTTCTGCAGGCTAGGGTCGTGCTCGGGAGTGCTATTGAGTGGGCTAACCAAGTTCGCTGGTTAGCTCCCGCATGCGCTATCGAGTAAGGGTTCCGCCGCGGCATGCGGCGCTGATCGTTTGCGCCGCAGCACTGGTCGCGCTCGTCTATGCCGAAGGCTGGACCTGGCCGCTGACGGCGGCCGCGGTCATGATCCCGATATCGTTCCTCGTCGGCTGATCCACCCTCACTCGGGCAACTGCTCGCGGCTCATTCCTCGGCATTTGGCGTTGCGCAACAGCTCTCGGCATCCGCATCCGCAACATACCGCCCGGTCGGCGCAACCGTACCGCCGGCGTCGTAGCGATCGTGGTGCCGCACCCAGTCAGTCAAATTGCCATTGATAGTCTCATTGCGGCCCTTGGGCGTGATGTCGAGAAAGTGATAAGTGCCCAGAAACATCTCGCCGCCGCGCGCATAGGCTGAATAGGTATGAAAAATGTCACCGGTCTCGTCCTTGTAGAACACGCTGCGCCCGGAGAGTTCGTCGATCGGGATCTTGTGGATGTCGTAATTGTAATAAGCTTCGCCGCGAGCAATTTCTTCTTCTTTAAACGATACGTGAAAGTCATAGTTGAAATCGCTGCCGTAGGACGAAACCCATTTCAAGCGCCAGCCCATCCGCTTTCTGAAGGCTTCGATCTCGGCAAACGGCGCCCGCGAGACAACAACGTAACTCACGTCGTGATGTTCGAGGTGAACGAGCGCCGCCTCGGCGTGGTCGACTTCGAACGAGCAGCCGACACAGCCTTCCTTCCATTCGGGTCCGAACATGAAATGTTTGACGATCAGCTGGCTGCGCCCGGCGAACAAGTCGGCCAAGGTTTCCCTGCCGTGCGGCCCGTCGAAAACGTACTGCTTCTCGATCTTGACCCAAGGCAGCGCCCGCCGTTCGGCGTTTAAGCGATCGCGCAGCCGGGTCAGCTCCTTCTCCTTGATCAGCAGCTGCTTGCGCGCGGCGATCCATTCGTCGCGGGATACGACAGGATGGTACATCGTCGATCTCCTTGTTTCAGAGGGTAGTCAGGTATTCGGCAAAGCGTTCCAGGGTGCTCGCCCAGCCGGTGTAATGATCGTCGCGGGCAGCGACCGTCTCGAAGACCCCCTGGCGCAGAGTGAGTTCGGTTTTGTTGCCGCGCTCGAGAAAGGTCACCGTGACCAAGGTTTCATGGCCGGGTTTGCCATTTGCATCTTCCCAGGCGAAGGAGAAAACGAGGCGCTCCGGTTCGACGATCTCGCGGTAGACGCCCTGCTTCCAATGCTCGGCGCCCGTGGGCGAGCGCATGCAGACGCGGAAGGTGCCGCCCGGTCGGATATCCATATCCCAGTAAGTCGTGACGAAGCCTTGCGGGCCCCACCAGCGCGCCACGCGATCGGCTTCGGTCCACGCCTGGAAAACCAGATAGCGCGGGGCATCAAAAATCCGCGTGATGACGAGTTCCCGCTCTCCCGTGTCAATACTCGCCCTCCTGTCCACCTCCGTTCTCCTTTCCTTGCAATTCGCCCAGGTAATCTCCCAAGCGGTCGAAGCTCTCTTCCCAGAACCGGCGGTATTGTTCGAGCCATTGCGCGGCATCCCTGAGTGGTGCTGCTTCGAGCCGACACGGCCGCCATTGGGCGTCACGACCGCGGCCGATCAGCCCAGCGCGTTCCAGTACCTTGAGGTGCTTTGAGATGGCCGGCAGGCTCATCGCGAACGGCTCGGCCAAGGCTGTGACCGGCGCCTCACCCGCGGTGAGGCGAGCGAGAATCGCGCGTCGCGTCGGGTCGGCGAGGGCCGCAAAGGTGACACTCAGGCTGTCGGGGGACATACGAAACAAAACCGTCCGGTTAAATAGCTGGAAGGTTAAATTACACGCTGCCCGCGGGTGTCAAGGCCTTTGGCGGCACGCGTCGATCTCAACCGGCGTCCGGCTCCGCCCGGCCAAGAGCGCAGCCGCAACTCGCTCCGCTAGCGGTGCAGCACCAGCGGGTAGAGGCTGAGCAAGAGCTCGGCGACGATCAGGATCACGATGTACCATTCGACCCGCAGGCTGCTGCGCGTCTGTACCAGGCCGAGCAGGGTTTCCGCCGTGTTCGAGACGATGTCGAGCTTGCGGTCGAGGGCCCGGTCACGGTCGCGCAGCTCGTATTCATCGGCAAGGCGCAGGTAAAAGCGCTCGAGCTCCGGATGCTCCCATAGGAGCTCGGGCGTCTCCGAAGTGCCGACGCGGCCGACCATTCTTTGCTGGATCGACAGCACGTCACCGATGTGGCGCAACAGCTCTTTGCCGGCTGCACCCGCACGCCCCCTCTCGCGCAAAGTCGCGGCGAGCGGTTCGATGCGGTCGAAGAGATCGGCGATGCGCGCCTCGTAATGCGACAGCACCAGGCTCTTGGCGAGAATGTCGGCGACGGTCTGCAGACGTTCGATCGAGCGGTCGCGCAACACGATATTGCCCGACGGATCGACAGTTTGCTCGCTGTCGGAGCGCACGCTGAGCACCACCTCGTCCTCTTCCGGCACAGCAAAGGCGCCCAC
>DASXMC010000602.1:0-1904 GCA_036495885.1 Allostellaceae bacterium
CCAGGCGACATTCCGAAGGTTTTAGAGGCGTGGGGTAAGGCGATCGAGGCGCGCGAGCGCTTCTCACCCTTAGCGGCGTGTTGGACCAGCGAACTCGGCGGGCTCAACAAGTTCGTCCACATTTGGGTGTACAAGGATCTCACCGAACGCACGCGCATCCGTGAGGAATCCCGCCGGCCCGGTACGGGGTGGCCGGCACAAAGCGGAGTGCGGCCGGTCCGCCAAACAAACAAGCTGCTGATCCCGGCGGCCTTCTCGCCCGTGCGGTAGTCGGGCCCGCGCCGCAATTCGGAAGAAAACGGGTCGCATAGGGGGGGCGACCCGGCCGAACCCAGCGATATCCGACCACCACTGCCGAGCGCAGCGTTGGGGGCGGAGCCGAAGGCGGTGCCTGACACCCATGAGGAAATAGCGGCGGGCGGATCGAACATGGGCACCGCGGCTTCCGGCGAGTTTGGCGGCGCGCGAGCCTACCCGGGTTCTTGGACGGGTACGCGATTCATTACTGCGTAGAGTAACGCGCCGGGTTAGGGAGGAGAGGCAACATGCCGTTCGCCTTCAACGGACGCGTCACCCGGAATTTCCTCGGCCTCCTGGTCCTGATGCACTTCGTCTTGTTTGTCGACCGCGTCAACCTGGCCGCCGCTGCACCGGTGATGCAGAAGGATTTGGGTCTCAGCAACATTGCGCTCGGCATCGCCTTTTCCGCCTTCACTATTCCTATGCACCGTTTCAGCTGGTCGGGGGCTGGTTCGCCGACCGTTTTGGTGCGCGCCGTACGCTAACGGTGTGCGGCTTGTGGTGGTCGTTGACCACCATCGTGACCGCGGCGGTGACTGGGCTGGTTTCGCTGTTTGCCGTGCGCTGCGTGCTCGGCATGGGCGAGGGCGCCACCTTGCCGGCGGCCAATCGCGCGCTCTCGAAATGGACCGGGCTTGCGGCGCGCGGCACCGCAATCGGCCTCACCCATTCTGCCGGGCGTGTCGGCGCGGCGGCGGCAGCGCCGCTCGTCGCCTTTCTGATCACTTGGTTCTCGTGGCGGTTTTCATTTGTCGCCCTCGGCACCGTGTCGGCGTTTTGGGCGGCCCTATGGTGGTGGAAGTTTCACGAGGATCCACGCCAGCATCCGGCCATCACCAACGCCGAGCTGGCCGAACTACCGGCCGCCGATCTCGCCACCCGGAATGGTTCCGGCCCGGTGCCATGGTGCGCCTCGTCCCCCGCATGACACCGATGATGATCATCTATTTCTGCCAGGGCTGGACTGGCTGGCTCTATGTCACCTGGATGCCGTCCCTGTTCCAGAAAAACTACGGCCTTGATCTGAAGAAATCGTCGCTGCTTTACGCCGCGATGCTGCTCAGCGGAATGATCGGGGAACTGCTCGGCGGGATGGGTCACCGACTATCTGCTGGGCCGTGCCCGAAGTGTCCAAATTGCGCGTTCGCTGCAGATCGCCGTCGTCTGGTCGCTCGCCGTAACGGCGCTGGTACCGGCGATCCTCATCCATGATCTGACTATCGGGCTGGCAGGTTTTACCCTCACCTTGTTCTTCATGGCGATGGCGGGGGCGCCGCTGTGGGCGGCAGCGATCGACATCGCGCCCAATTACGCCGGTTCGTCAACGGCACTGATGAATGGCGCAGGTGCCGTCGCCGGCATCATGTCGCCGGTTGTCTTCGGTTGGATACTGACGCGGACCGGCAGCTGGACGACGCCGTTCGCCTTCTCCGTCGCTCTGTTGTTGTTCGCCATCGTCATGACCAACTGGATCCGACCGGACCGCCCGATCGCGGCTGTTCCGCCCATCGGCGGTTTGGCTGTGGCGGGCGAATAGAGCCAACCGCTCAAGTAGCTGAGATCAACTGATCATCGCTATGTGAAGGGGCGGGACGTCGTAACAA
>DASXMC010000603.1:0-2209 GCA_036495885.1 Allostellaceae bacterium
CCCGCCGTAAAAGGTGACGGCGATCCCCTCGATGCCGTCGTCGGTCCCGACCCGCACAATCACGATCGGCCGCGCTGCGTTCGGGTTTTCCGGCGTATCGGCCAACGGATCAGCCTCGGGCAGAACCAGGATCTGCGAGCGGATGCGCGAGATTTTCACGGCCTTCCCTCCCGGTGCCGGTATTCGACGACAATACTAATGCCAGAAGAACAGCGCGACGGCGATCGCAACCAGGGCGGCGGCGGCAATATAGAGCGGCAGCACCGCGAGCCAGGCGCGCTTGGCTTGTTCGGCGGCATGCGTTGCGATCGATTCGGCATGGAGCAGAATCCCGTTCTGCGACGCGTTATCGACAAAGTCCTCGACTTTCTGGACAAGCCGCGGCAGCCGATCCAACACCTCGGCGAGAGTTTCGAGGCGTTGGCGCAGCAGCGCCTCGGGGCCGCGGTTGTCGCGGACCCAGCGCTCGATCAGCGGCTGTGCCAGGGCCCAGACATTGATGTTGGGATCGAGCCGGCGGCCCACGCCTTCAATCAGCACCATGGTTTTTTGCAATAGCAACAGTTGCGGCTGGGTCGACATGTCGAACTGCTCGGTCACCTGAAACAGCTGGGCGAGCAATCGCGCCACCGAGATCTCCTGCAATGGCCGGCCGAGGATCGGCTCGCCGATGGCGCGGCAGGCCTGGGTAAAGGCGTCGATCGACCGCGTCGAAGGGACGTAGCCGGCGGCGAAATGGATTTCGGCTACTCGCCGGTAATCGCCGAGCAGAAATCCGACCAGCATATCGGCGAGATACCGGCGCGTTTCCCGGTCGAGCCGCCCCATGATCCCGAAATCGATGACGACGATCGCTCCCGAGGCATCGACAAACAAGTTCCCCGGATGCAAGTCAGCATGAAAAAAGCCGTCGCGAAACACCTGGTTGAAAAAGGCGCCGGCGGCCTTAGCCATCACGTCTTCGATGCGATGGCCGGCGGCAATGAGCCCGGCGCGGTCGTCGATGCGCACACCCTCGATCCGCGCCAACGTCAAGACCCCGCGCCCGGTGCGCGACCAGTCGATGCGCGGCACATGAAGGCTCGGATCGCCAGCGAAATTTTCTGACAGCTCGGAGGCCGCCGCCGCCTCAAGCCGCAAATCCATTTCAATTGTTACAACCTCGGCCAGCGTGCGGACGATTTCGACCGGCTTGAGCCGCCGGGCCGGCGGGTAGAGCCGTTCGATCAAGAGGGCGAGCCACGAAAACAGATCGAGGTCGCGGGCAAAGGCCTCGGCCACGCCTGGCCGCAACACTTTGACTGCGACATCGTGGCCGTCATTGGTGCGGGCGAAATGCACCTGCGCTATCGAAGCCGCTGCGACCGCGGTTTCATTGAACGACGAGAATAACTGATCGAGCGGTTGGCCGAATTCGAGCTCGATCGCAGCGCGGGCCATCGCCCCGGGCAGCGCCGGCAAGCGGTCTTGCAGGAGTGCCAGATCGGCGGCGATCTCCTCGCC
Source organism: Allostellaceae bacterium (assembly GCA_036495885.1). Lineage (GTDB taxonomy): Bacteria > Pseudomonadota > Alphaproteobacteria > ATCC43930 > CGMCC-115725 > AP-15. Next base: position 1,504 of record DASXMC010000603.1, read on the forward strand.
GAGCAGGTCGGCCCGGGTCGACAACAGCTGGCCGAGCTTGATAAAGCCCGGGCCGAGCTCGTCGAGTGCTGCGGCCAGGCGCTGACCGGGGCGCGCCGGCAAGCGCCCGCGCCGGCGCGCGAACAGCCCGGCAAAGCGCACATAGAAGGCGAGGACTGGAATCTCGGCAAACAGGAATAGCGCGTTGTAGCGCGCCAGGGTCACCCCGATCTTGGCGAGACGGGCGAGGTTGCGCAGACTGCGTACGAGCCCGAATTTGGGCTGCGCATCAAAGGCGCCAGGCGGAGTGAAGCGCAGCAATGCCCCCTGTCAGGTTGCGGTAGCGAACCTGCTCGAGCCCGGCTCCCGCGATCATCGCGGCGAGTTCGCTCTGGCGCGGGAAACCGCGGATGCTCTCGACGAGATAGGTGTACGCTTCACGATCGCCGGCGACGAACTGGCCGAGCAACGGGACCACGGCAAAGCTGTAGAAATCGTAGAGCGGCTGCAACGGCGGAATGACCTGCGGCGTGAATTCCAGGCAAGAAAAGCGACCACCCGGCTTCAGCACGCGCCGGGCTTCGGCAAGTGCTGCGGGGATCCGGGTCACATTGCGCAGACCGAATGCGATCGTATAGTGATCAAAGCTGCGATCGGCAAAAGGCAACCGCTCGGCGTCGGCGGCGAGCCATTCGTTTCCGAAAAGGAAGCCCTGGTCGAGCGCCCG
>DASXMC010000604.1:0-2300 GCA_036495885.1 Allostellaceae bacterium
TTCAGCGCCATCACCATCTGGATCGTCGAGCAATTCGGGTTGGCGATGATGTTGCGTTTCTTGTAGTCGGCGATCGCCTTCGCATTGACCTCGGGCACCACCAGCGGCACGTCCGGCTCCATGCGGAAATGCGAGGTGTTATCGATGACCACCGCCCCCGCCTTGGCGGCGCGCGGCGCGAACTCTGCCGACACCTTGGAGCCCGGCGACGACAGCACGATATCGGTGCCGCGGAAGTCGAAGCTGTCGAGGCCCTCGACCTTGAGGATGTCGTCCTCGCCAAACGAGACTTCCTTGCCGGCCGAACGCGAGGAGGCCAAGGCCACGACCCGGTCGGCGGGAAAGTCGCGCTCGGCCAGGGTGGTCAGGATTTCGCGCCCGACATTGCCGGTGGCGCCGACCACCGCTAATTTAAAGCCCATGAAATGCTCCGTAGCCGAAAAAGCGGTGCGGAATGGGTGGTGACTTACGCCGCCCGCCACGGCTTTACAAGCGCAGGCGTGGTTTAATTCACCGCGCATTCCGATTTGGATAAGAGGCACACCAGGTGACCTACCCCGAATTCTGGCGGCGCTATCTGGGCGCCCATCGCGACCCGCGCACCCGCGCATTGCACTATTCCGGCACCACCTTGGCGATTGGCGCGCTCGGTGCTGCCGCCGCGACCCGCGACTGGCGCTGGCTCGCCGCCGCCCCCATTGCCGGCTATTCCTGCGCCTGGCTCGGCCATCTTGCGTTCGAGCACAACCGCCCCGAAACCTTTGGCCATCCGCTGTGGTCGCTGGCTAGCGATTTCCGCATGCTCGGGCTTTTTGCCGCCGGGCGGCTCGGCCGCGAATTGCGCGCCGCGGGTGCTGAAGAAAGCCGAAGGGGAGAAAGCCGATGACGATGGTGCCGCTCATCGAATACGCCGACGCCCCGGCCGAGGTGCGCGCCGTCTATGACGACATCATGAAGACCCGCGGCACCGACTGGATCAACAATTTCTGGAAGGCGTTGGCCAACGACCCGGCCACCCTGCGCCGCACCTGGGAGAGCATCAAAGAGGTCATGATGCCGGGGGCACTCGATCCACTGACCAAGGAGCTCCTTTATCTCGCGGTCAGCGCCTCGAACGGCTGCGCCTATTGCACCGCCTCGCACGCCGCCGCCGCCAAAAAACAAGGCATGACGCCTCGAATGCTGGCCGAATTGCTGGCGGTCGTCGGTATGGCCAACGAAACCAACGCGCTCGCCAACGGCTATCGCGTGCCCGTAGACGAGCGCTTTGAAAAGTTGTTTTGATGTCCGCGCAGGCGGGCCGGGATGCGGCGAGCGGCGAAAGCAGCACCGGCGCCTGCTAGTCTGTGATTTACCGCTTAGGCCGGGCGGCGGACTGCCGGCCGGCAAAAACTTGGAGGTCGCTGATGGCGCAACAAACTTATGACCGCTCCGCCGAGGATCTCGGGAACCTCGTCGGTCTCGAACACGTCAATCTGAGGATCAACAATCAGGGGCGCGCGCAGGAGTTTTATCTCTCCGGGCTCGGCCTGACCCGCGATCCCTTCATGTTCCCCGGTACCAACAACATGTGGGTCAATGTCGGCAATAGCCAGTTCCACCTGCCGACCGGCGAGCCCAATGTCCTGCGCGGCCATGTCGGCCTCGTCGTCCCCTCGCTCGAAGAATTGTGCGAGCGGCTGAGCGACGCCAAGAAAAAGCTCGAAGACACCAAGTTCGACTGCAAGCAGCACAACCAATACGTTGAGGCGACCTGCCCGTGGGGCAACAAGTTCCGCCTCTACGAGCCCGACGAGGAGCGGTTTGGGGCGATCAATCTCGGCATGGGCTATGTCGAGTTCACCGTGCCCGAAGGTGCCGCCGACGGCATCGCCCGCTTCTACCGCGAGATCTTCTACACCCCCGCCTGCGTCAAGGAGAATGGCGAGGGCCGTGCGGCGCATGTCTCTGCCGGCCACAAGCAGGAGCTGGTCTTCCGCGAGACCGACCGGCCGATCCCCGAATTCGACGGTCATCACCTGCAGGTCTACGCCCAGGAATTCTCGGGCCCGCATGACGAACTCGAAAAACGCGGGCTGATCACCGAGGAGAGCGATCAGTACCAGTATCGCTGGCAGGACATCGTATGCCTCGAAACCGGCAAGCACCTGTTCACGATCGAGCACGAAGTGCGCAGCGTCACCCACCCGCTCCACAACCGCCACATGGTCAACCGCAACCCGTCGCAAAACAACCGGCATTACCAGATGGGGGCGGATGAGTGGGATTGGACCTTGCCGCGCTCGACCCAAAAGATCCAG
>DASXMC010000605.1:0-1824 GCA_036495885.1 Allostellaceae bacterium
CGATTTGCCCGCGGCCGGGTGCGCCACGTTGTGGCCAGCGCCGACAATGCCGGCAAATTCGCCGAGCTGCCCGGCGATTACACAAAAATCGTCGTTGGCGGGACGGCCCCCGGCTGGGTGAGCTGGGAGGCAGGATATGAGGTTTCGGCCCGGTTCGAGCCCGATGGCCCGACCAGGGCCGCAGACCCGCTGCTGCTCTATTTCACTTCGGGCACCACGGCCAAGCCCAAGCTCGTATTGCACAGCCATCAGAGCTATCCGGTCGGGCATCTCTCGACGATGTACTATCTTGGGGTTCAGCCGGGTGACATTCATCTCAACATCTCGTCGCCGGGCTGGGCCAAGCACGCCTATAGCTGTGTCTTTGCGCCGTGGAACGCTGGCGCCACCGTGTTCATGTTGAACCAGCCGCGTTTTGACGCAAAGCGGCTGCTGGAGGCACTTTCCCGTTGCCGGGTTACGACGTTCTGCGCGCCGCCGACGGTGTGGCGGATGCTGATCCAGGAGGATCTGGGGGCGTGGAAGATGTCTTTGCGCGAGGCGCTGGGGGCGGGCGAACCGCTCAACCCCGAAATCATCGAGCAGGTCCGCGCGGCCTGGGGTGTGACCGTGCGCGACGGCTACGGCCAGACCGAGACGACATTGCAGATCGGCAATTTTCCGGGGCAGCGGGTCAAGCCGGGGTCGATGGGCTGGCCGGCACCGGGTTACCGCGTGTGGCTCGTCGATGCCGAGGGCGCCGAGCAACCCGAGGCCGAAGTGTGCCTAGCGCTCGACCCGCCGCCCTTAGGCCTGATGCAGGGCTACCAGGGCGAGGACGGCGCACTGCGGCCGCTCGCCGGGGCCATCTACCGCACCGGCGACGTCGCTATGATCGATGCCGAGGGCTATCTGACTTATGTCGGCCGCGCCGATGATGTGTTCAAAGCTTCCGACTATCGGATCAGCCCGTTCGAATTGGAAAGCGTGCTGATCGAGCACCCGGCGGTGGCCGAAGCCGCGGTGGTGCCGTCGCCCGACCCGCTGCGCCTGGCAGTGCCCAAGGCCTTCGTCACGCTCGCCGGCAACCAGCCCCCGACCCGCGACACGGCACTCGCGGTCTTCCGCCATATCCGCGCCCACCTCGCCCCCTACAAGCGTGTGCGCCGCCTCGAATTCGCCGATCTGCCCAAAACCATCTCCGGCAAGATCCGCCGCGTCGAACTGCGCACCGCTGAAGCGGCCCGCAGGGTGGAGGGCGCCGCGCGTTCGCCGGGCGAATTCTGGGAAGAGGACTTTCCTGAGCTGCGGTGACGGTAGAAATTTGCGCCATCGACGCCGCGTGCCAGCCCTGCCGCCTTCGCGGCAATGATTCGGTCCTGCCGTCCCTTAGGTGGATAAAGAGATGTCCTACCTGACCTATCGCGTCGAAATCACCCGCGACGAAGTGCACGCGTCAACGGCTCCGAATATCGAAATCACAGCTTACATCGACCGGGTTCCTGAAACCGATGCACCGGAGTTCGGCAGGCTTAGTCGCGCCTATAAGGGAGTGTGGAACAGTCGGCTGCAATACACCGGTGACTTCGAATCGCTGCCGGCGGCGCTGGCGGCGATCGAAGCGAGCTACCCCGAAACGCACAGCATTCGCTGCTACGAATGGTCGATCGATGACGAAACCCCAGTCGAAAAAACGATCCTGCACCGATCCGACGGCAAGTGGTCGCCGACCATCCCGCCCTCCGCGGCCGATCCCGCTCAATAGCTTGGCCGTGGTCGGGGCACCGCGATGCCAGCACGAGTGAGCCGCAAAGCGTTCAGGATTTAGTGGGAGCGCCACCATGT
>DASXMC010000606.1:0-3247 GCA_036495885.1 Allostellaceae bacterium
CGACAGCCGTCTGGCCGCCACCGCCAGCGGATGGCGGAGGAACGCAGCGAATTCCGCCTGTGGCAGATGGCGTTTCGCTTTCCGCCCTACTTCTACGCCGGTCACGAGGTGGCGATCGGCGCGCGTGCGCTGACTGGCGCGACGCCGAGGTCGGGCAGATGCAGTTCGACGTCGCGGGTTTCCGGCCCCATCAAGGCGCCGACGATCATCAGCAACGTGGCGAGCACCACGAGCACGATCGGCGTCAGCAGGTAGGGCATGACATGCGCCAGCCATAGCAGATAGATCCCGGAAAACGACGGTATGATGATCGCGACGCTGTAGCCGATGCCGTAACCGCTCGCCCGCACATGCGTTGGGAAACGCTCGCAGATATACGTACTGACGATTCCCCACGGCGCGATCAACAGCACCTGGAATGCGCCGGCGAGAATGGATGTGCCGAGCGCCGATCCGCCCGACGTCGCGTGCGCGATCATCATGTAGTAGACGATAGGGGCCGTGATCAGCACGGCCAGGGCGCCCACGACGACAGCACGCCGCCGGCCGATCGCCTGACCGAGCAGCGCATAAAACATAAAGCCGAAGAACAGCGCGATGCTGGCGAACAGGAAAGTATTCGTCGTCATCTGACTCGACACGTGCAGATGCTGGATCATGATGCTGGGCAATACCGCACCGGGCTGGCCGACCAGCCAGAAGCCGCTCATCATAAGAAACACCTGCCCGAGACTGCGCAGGTGCGCACCGGACAGAACTTCCCGCAGCGGCGCCGCGCTCTTTTCGCTCTCCTGCCACAGCGGAGATTCGGGCACGGTTCGGTAGTAAGCGAGGAAGGCGAAGGCCAACGCCGCGCCGAACAGGAACGGGAGCCGCCAGCCCCAATCGTAATACTGCTGCTTCGTCGTCAGCCCGAGCATGATCGATGCGGTCAGCGATACTGCGCCGAAACCGACCGGGAACGCGCCCTGCAACAACCCGCCAACGAAGCCGCGGCGATATTTCGGTACCATTTCGAGCGCCAGCGTATTGTTGGAGGTGTACTCGCCGCCCATGAACACGCCGCCGATAAAGCGTAGTGCGAGTAGGAGCACCAGAGACCAGATTCCGACCCTGGCATATCCGGGAAGGAATGCAACCACCCCCGTCAGCGTGCCGAAGCCGGCGATGCTGATCATTGTGACGAGTCGGCGGCCGATCTTGTCGGCCCAGTGGCCGAAAATAACAGCGCCGCACGGCCGGCCGAGCAAGGTAGTGGCGACCGTGAAATAGTAAATCGTCGTCGATGCGGTCGAACTGAGCCCTGGCGGCTGAAAAAAGGAGATGACCGGCGTTAGCACCATTGCCGGCAAATAGATGTCATAAAAGTCGACGGCGAAGCCGATAAAGCCGGCGACGATCGCCCTGCGTGCGGCTGCTTCTCGGCTGTCACGAGCGACCAGATCTGATCTCATGGCGGTCCTCGCATTTTTGTAATGTCCTGGGTCTATTGCCCGCTTTCACTGACTTGCCGAAACCTCTGCCGCTGCGCTGCACCTAAGCCAGCACCAGCTCGCGATACCCTTCGGCCGCCACCGACTCGCAGCGTTCGCGGAAGGCCGGGTGGCCGCCGCTGTAACGCATGATCCGGCGGACCTGCTTGCCCTCGACATTGCGGTTGATGCCGGTCATCCACGAATCGACCTCGGTGAACAGCAAGCCCTCGCTCGCCGCAATGACGTGGTCGGTCCACGCGGCAACGCCCGCCTCGTTGGCCTCGATGCGGGTCAAGCCGCGGTCCCTCGCGAAGCGGATCAGCCGGGTTACCCAATCCGCACTGTATTCGGCGGCGCGTGGAAAGTTGCCGAGCCCGGCATGCGGACCCATTACCATCAGCAGGTTGGGAAAGCCGTCAACCAGGATGCCGAGAAAGGTCTGCGGCCCGTCCCGCCATTTCTCCTTCAGCGACACCCCATCGACCCCGCGGATATCGATGCGGTCGAAGCTGCCGGTGATCGCGTCGAAGCCGGTCGCGTAGATAATGATGTCGAACTCGTATTCGGCGTTGCTGGTCTTGATGCCGGTCGGGGTAATACGTTCAATCGGCGTTTCGGTGATGTCGACGAGCTTGACGTTGGGCTGGTTGTAGACCTCGAAATAGCCGCTTTCGAGCGGCACGCGGCGGGTCCCGAAGCCATGGTTCTTTGGGATCAGCTTCTCGGCCACCGCCGGGTCCCTGACGCGCCCACGGATTTTGCGCGCGACGAAATCCGAGATCAACTTGTTGGCCTCGCGGTCGACCAGGATGTCGCGGAAATTGCCCATCCAGATGCCGAAGCCAGGCTCGCTGTAGAGCTTCTCCCAGAAGGCCTCGCGTTCCTCGAGCGTGACCTCGTGCGTCGAGCGCGGGTCGGTCGCATGGATGAAGCAGCCGTAGGTCTCCTGGCAGCGCGCGAAGATCTCCGCGTAATTGGCCCGGATCCGGCTCATCTCGTCCTTGCCGATCCTGGCGTTGTGCAGCGGCGCGGCCCATTGGGGAGTGCGCTGAAACACGGTCAGATGACCGACGGTCTTGGCCACTTCGGTGATGGTCTGTATGCCGGTAGCACCGGTGCCGATGACGGCGACGCGCTTGCCCCCGAATTTGACCGGCTCCTTGGGCCAGTAGTGAGTGTGGCAGGACTGACCCTGGAAGGTGTCGACGCCGGGGATGCGCGGCATGGTCGGCGCCGAGAGCACGCCAATGGCGGTTATCAAGAGGCCCGTGGTGTAGCGGCGGCCGTCCTCGAGGACCACGTCCCAACCGCGCGCGTCCTCCAGATAGTGCGTGGCGGTCACGCGACTCTTGAACTGTATGTCGCGCCGCAGGTCGAACTTGTCGGCGACATAATTCAGATATCGCTCGTTCTCGGGCTGACCGGAAAAGTGCTCCTCCCAGTCCCATTCCTCCAGCAGCTCTTGCGAAAAGGAATAGCCATAGGTCCAGCTCTCGGAATCGAAGCGGGCGCCGGGATAGCGGTTCCAGTACCAGGTGCCGCCGACGCCGGTGCCCGCCTCCAGCACCAGCACCCGCATCCCCAGCTCGCGCAGGCGGTAGAGCATATACATGCCTGAGATGCCGGCGCCGATGACGATTGCGTCGTATTCCGGCGCGTCGTATTCCGGGGCCTGCGCGACGCCGCGGGCTTCGTCGGAGATCGCCATGCCGCTACTCCGCGGCGACCAGGCGATCGATGGTGACGCCTTTGCCGACGCCGATCCGTTCCTT
>DASXMC010000607.1:0-3349 GCA_036495885.1 Allostellaceae bacterium
GTCGTCGTCGAGCGCCGTAAATGCCATCAGAAGATTTGTGCATTTCTGGCTGCGCAACGACGATACGCCGGCAACGATCAATTTGATCTCGATATTGCGATACTGCCCGCCAAAGGCTGCGACGCGCCGGTGGGCCGGATCATCGCGGGATTCGACTGCAACGATCAGTTTTCGCGGCGGCAGCGACTGAGCGGCTAAAGCGTCCAGCAATTCCTCGAGGGTCGGGTTCGGCCCGGTCAGCGGCAACACCAAGCTGACACGCGCATCGGGCCGATCATCCGGTATTCGCAAATGGGCGGTGAACAGTAATGTCAAAACGAGCGCGGCGAGCGCGAAAAAGACAGCGACTATGGCGGCAATTAACACCATCAGAGATCAATCACCGTGCGCTCGCAGTGGCTTTCGGGCGACGAGCAGCAACCCCGCCGATGCGGCGCTCGCCGGAAGGCGGAATAATGCGTTGGCAACGCAGCCCGCCAACCCGGCCCAGGCGAGTGCTGCGTACCAGCTGTAGTGAGCGCGGAAATAGCGTTCGCCGGTCAACTTCGGTGCGAAACGCCCCATCCAACAAAGAATGCTGTCGTGCGATGCGAACGGCACGGCCTGGATTTCCTCGACGTCGAGCCCGAGGCGACCGGCGAGCACGCGCAGCGCACCTTCGTTCCACCAGCTCAGATGATGCGGGGGCGCATTGAAAACGAAGTTCGGGATGTCAGTGAATGGCGACGGCCAACTCGGCACCGCAATAAACAAGCGCCCGCCGGGCTTGATGCAATCCGCTAGCCCCCGTGCAAAACCCAGGGGATCCGACACGTGCTCGATGACATGGAAGGCGCAAACGGCATCGTATTCGAGGCCATGCAATGCGCTGTGGGCGGCCGCCGTCTCATTCCTGATATCGAATTCCGCGTGGGCCGCGGAAAAATTGGGATCGAGACCAATGTAGGTTGCATGCCGAATGTGTCGCGCCAATCCGCCCTCGCCGCAACCGACATCGAGCACCTTCTCGCGCGGGCGGACGATGTCTGCGATCCGCTTGAATTCGGCTCGGCCAAGACCGGGTGCGGCCAGCTCTCGATGAAAAGCGCCGCCCCGATAAAGATCCCGGTAAAAGCTCTCGTCCCCCTCGATCATCGGATCGAAGAAGGCGAGACCACAGGCCGATTCCCACAAGCCGAACCGCGCAATGCCGTCGAGTTGGCGGTCTGCCGAAATCCCGAATGCGTGCCGCCACAGCCCGCCGACCAGCCGGGCGCTGACCCGCTGGATCAGGCGCTTTGCCGGCGACCCGGTAATCGGGCATGCGGGGATCGGAAGTTTCAGCTCGCTCATCCTGTCACAAGCATGGCAGTAAATGCCTCGCGGCAAAAGCGATGCCCGATGATTGCGGAGGCAGCTGCAAATCGTCAGTGTATTGTCGTGCAAACGCTCTTTTCTCCAGGCTGACCGGCCCGATCCGGGAGTACTGATCACCGATGGGGAGAGTTGGCGGCCTGCTTGGAGCGGCCGGTGAAAAACGCCTCGCATCCGCCCGTTTATTTTCTGCTGCATGTGCCAAAGGCGGCGGGGCAGACGATCGAATTGCACCTGATCGAGCACGGCACCCCGGGAATGGTCTGGATCCCGCGCCAGCCGGCACCTTGGGAAGCGATAATCGGCGCCCGTCACGGTCGCGGCGGCATCCCTGACCTGGCGCGCGTCCGCGTCGCGTCCGGGCATTACCTGACGCGATCACTTGAGCGCCGTTTCCAGGGCCGCGAGATCCGCCGGGCTGTGCTGTTGCGCGACCCGGTCAGCCTGTGCGTTTCCTTGTACAACTACCGGATGATGAGCTATCTCGCACGCGGTCGGTCGACTTACGGCTTCGCGCTGCACCGGCGCACACTGCCGCGCGATTTCGTCGCTCATTTCCTGTTGTCGCGCTGGCTCGAGCGGCGCTCTGCAGCGCTGCTGGTGATGCGTGACGAGCACAAATACGATTTACTGAACGAAATGCTTTCGCGCTTCTGGTTTGTCGGCGCCTACCGCGATGCCGACCGGCTGGTGGCGGCGATGGCGCCCGATCTCGGCGTGCCGGCAGCGGCGCGGCGGCGCAACAGCACCGGCGAGTGGCGGCGCCGGACCGGATGGCAGCCGCTGACGACCGACCGGCTTTCCGCCGCCGAACGCGCTGAGATCATCTCAAGCAACCCGGTCGATTGGGCACTGTGGCGGAACTGGCGTGACGCCGGCTTTGCCGCTGCCGGCGTGCGGCCGAGAGCGCTCGAAAAGACAGGGCGGGGTGGGTTTCTCGTGCACGAACTGACCCGCCCGGCCTCCATCTTGATGCGGCGCTTGCGTCGCGACGGCTGGCGCGGCCTGTCGCCGACGCGAGACGGGCTACCCTCGGGGCTCGTGCGGGCCGATCGGGCGCGCGATCACGGCGACTGGCGGCGTGCCGCGCGCTATTACCAAAAGGCGCTGGTGGAGGAGCCGGATGCCGCCGCGATCTGGGTCCAATACGGCCATTCGCTAAAGGAAATGGGCGACCCAGCCGCGGCGGAGGCGGCCTATCGCAAGTCGCTGCAGTATGATCCTGACGCAGCGGACACTTGGCTCCAGCTCGGCCATGCGGTGAAGATCCTGGGGCGGCCCGGCGAGGCGGCGGCGGCGTATCGACAGGCGCTGGCGCTCGACGCTGGGCTTGGCGGCGCCGCACGCGAGCTCGCGGCATTGGACGTCATCGAAACACCAGCTGGCGCTACGGCTCACGGCGAGCCGCTGGCGGTCAGCGGAAATTGCGGCTCGGAATGACGATGTCGCGAATATCGTAGCCGGGGGCCTTTGCCGGCGGCGCAAAAGGCGGTTTCGGAGCCGGCCGCGGCTGCTCTTCGCCGGTGCGCTCGCGCAAGCTGTTGAGCCGCGGGGTCAGATCATCGAGACGCTCGGCGACGATGTGAATGACGCTTTCTTCGCGCTGCAATTTGCCGGTGCAGCGCAACAAGGTGGCGCCCAGCACGGCGCGCCGGAAACGCTCGAGAATGGCCGGCCAGACGATCAGATTGGCGATCCCGGTTTCGTCCTCGATCGTGACAAAGACCACGCCATTGGCGCTGCCGGGGCGTTGGCGGATCAACACGACGCCGGCGATCGACAGCCGCCGGCCGACCGGCAGATGAGCCAGATCGGCGGCAGTCACCAGGCCCTCACGGGCGAGTTCGGCGCGCAGAAACGCCAGCGGATGGCGCTTCAGGCTCAAGCCGGTCGTGGCGTAATCCTCGACGACATGCTCGCCCAACGGCATCGGCGGCAACAACGCCGCCGCGCGGCTCTCGCTATCGTTACCCTCTCCGCCTCTTATCCCCTCTCC
>DASXMC010000608.1:0-2815 GCA_036495885.1 Allostellaceae bacterium
TGCTGAGAAAGTTGATGACCACCGGTGACACCCGGTGCACGACCTGCAGCAAGAGCGGCAGAAACAACGTCACCGAGGTCTGAGTCATCCCGTGCAATGCCAGGATCCACAATGCCAGCCCGATCGGCGCATTGAGCGACAGCGCGCTCCGTGGAAAGAGGTTGTCGGCGGCTTGGCGATCGAGCCGAAAAGTCAGGCCGACGAGCGTTACCGCTGCCGCAATCAACAGCACGCGCGGTGCTGACCCCGCCACCGACCCGCTGGCCGCAACGCACAGCACGCCCGCCGTCAAGGTTCCGAGGCGAAGGAACGGCACCGCGGCAGCGCGGCTGGGATTGACCTCGCGGCTGAGCCGATCCGGGATCTTCCAGTAAGCGAGCCCGGCAAAGGCGAGCATCAGCGGCGCCATCATCCAGAACGAGCCGCGCCACCAGTGCATCGCCGCGAACACGCCGCCGACAATCGGTCCGCTCAAATGACAGGCGGTAAAGGTGCCCTGCGAGATTGCGATGATGCGGGTGCGCAGGCGTGAATCGAAGAGGCTGGTGATCAGTGCCATGCCGCTTCCCGAGACAAGACCGCCGGCCCATCCCTGCACCCCGCGTGCTGCAATCAATGAGCCGATATCGGGAGCCAGCGCGCAGCCCAAGGTGCCGAGCGCGAACACTCCGGCGCCGAGCGTGTAGGCCCGCCGGGCGCCGAGGTGGCCCCACACGGTAGCAGTCGAGGCGCCGCCGAGAATGGCGCCGATCGTGTAGAGCATCGCCGCCCAGGTGTAGAAGCTCGCCCCGCCGATATCGCGAACGATGGTCGGCATGATGATCGCAATGACCAGCATCTGCGTCGCGTTCATCGCGATGCCGCCGATCACCAGCGCCGAATAGAGCCCAAGCCCGTTGCGAAAAATCTCGCTCCACGAGCCTTTGGCGATGGCCGTCTCGACCGTTGGTGTGCGCGCGCCCTGCATCGCTGGCTGATATCCGAAGATGCCAGCCATTCGATGACGCAATTTTAGGCATCAGACGTGCGTTCCCGATCGCAAACGCGGCTGTGTGGGCGGCGGGGCGGCTCCTCCGCAAATCACGACGGCTTTCTCGATTGCCGGCCGCACGGCCGGAGCCGAGGCAGTGATCAGGCAACGTCCCACAGGGAAGGTTGTCCTTCGGACCGAAAGCTGATGATCTCCGCAGCCGCGTCGGCCGCGGTCCGGGTGCCGCCGGGGAATTGGACCACGGTGTCCGGGTGTCCGGCGGCGATGAGTGCAGCGCGTAGGCGCTACCGAGGTGCTGCTTCCTCCATCCAAGAACCGATTCCGGCATGGGTGACTGTTTGCCTACCGACCTCTCGATCCCGGACTGGGATAGGTCTGGGGTTTCGTCCTGCCGCCCTGCTCGAGGCAGAGAATGTGCATCTTCGTGTCGGCGAGGCTCCAGGCCACGGCGGCACCCGAGGCGCCAGCGCCGACGATCAGCACATCCACAGGATCGTTCATGCTGCTCATCCTCTAATCTGGCACACCTCAATCTCTCAGCTGGCGGATGTAGCCGGCCCACTTGTCCAATATCGGCAAGAGTGCATCGCGAGGCTCAGACATCAGACCGACATTGGCTCTTGCTGCGCCGAGGTTGCGGAGCCGCTTCAATTTGTCGAGATCGTCGGGCGCGCCGCTAATCGTTACCGGCAGAGAAGCAGAATCGCGCCCAGCCTCCTGCACCATCTTGCGGAAGGCCGGCATATATTCTACGGGATTGCCGCTCGCGGCGTTCGGGTACCAGCCATCGCCGTAGCGGATCGCGCGTCGCGCCGCCCACGGGAAGGCACCGCCGAGAATGACCGGCGGGTGTGGCTTTTGCGTCGGCTTTGGCCAGGTCATCATCGTCCCGAAGTCGACCAGCTCGCCGTGATATTCCGGTTTCGTATCGGTCCAGATCGCCTTCATCGCTTCGATCTGCTCGCGCATCTTTTTCATTCGGGTTCGGAAGACGGTACCGTGGTTCTCGATCTCCTCCTGGTTCCATCCGCCGCCGATGCCAAACAGGAAACGCCCGCCGGACACCTGATCGAGCGAGGCGACGAGCTTGGCCGTTTGGATCGTATCGCGCTGAATGACGAGACAGATGCCGGTGGCGACTTTGAGCCGTTTGGTCGCGCACGCCGCGGCGGTCAGGGTGACGAACGGGTCCATCACGTCGTAGTAGCGCTTGCCCAGCTCGCTGTCGGCCCGCGTGCGGCGCGGTACCGGGATATGCGAATGCTCCGCCGCCCCGACTGAATCGAACCCGCGCTCCTCCATCGCGCTGGCCAGCTCGGCCGGGTTAATCGAGTAATCAGTGAAAAAGATCGAAGCGCCAAATTCCATGAAGCCCTCTCCAACGGCTAGTGATCACCGAGGCTAGGTCGCAGCGACCGCCCATGCAATTGCGGAGTCTTGAACCGGGCCGGCAAAAAGCGAGCCCGCGCGCCTCAAGTGTCGGCGCTCGTGGTGCTGGACGATCGAGGGCCAGGATAGTCAATTTTGCACAAACGAGCCGGCCCAGCCGAGCCAGGCGTCAACACAAATACGCGCGCCACAGGTTCCGCGCTAAGCGTTTCGGTCCCTTGACCCCTTCCGCGCGGGCGAATGGGGAAGCCGCCTATATCGCGGGCCTGCCCACGATGGGATGCCAGAGCGGCTGCTAAGCAATCGTGCTAAACAGAGCTGTGCGGGTCATGGATCGGGTCGAGTGGCCAGATCGGGCGGCGGACCCGGGTGAAAAGCTCCGGGGTGTAGATCTCGGAACAGAGGGCGCCGGTGTCGACCAATACGACCTCGCGG
>DASXMC010000609.1:0-2174 GCA_036495885.1 Allostellaceae bacterium
CCGTGCGGCGGCCGCCGGTCAGCAGTTGGAAGCGATCGTTGAGGCGGGCCGCGAGTTCTTCGACCCCGAATGCGGTCGTACGCGCTGCCGCCAGCTCGATCGCCAGCGCGATGCCGTCGAGATGCCGGCAAATCGCCGCGACAACGCGCCCGTCCGCCGAGAAGTGCGGCTCCACCGCGCGCGCCCGCGCAATGAACAGCCGCACGGCGCTGTATTGCAGCGGATCCTCCGCGTCCTGGCTGCCCTCCGTTGGCACGGCAAGCGACGGCACCCGGTAAAGGCACTCACCCTCCGCTCGCAGCGGCTCACGGCTCGTCGCCAGCACCCGCGCTGCCGGGTTGGCGCGAAGCAGTGCCTCGGCCATGCTCGCCGCAGCACCGACGAGATGCTCGCAATTGTCGAGCAACAGCAGGAGCTGCTTTGAGGCGAGCGCATTCGCAACGCGTTCGGGCGATACAACGTCATCGGCAGGGTCCAGACCGAGCGCCGTGGCGACGGTGGCCGGCACGAGGTCGGGATCCGTTAGCGGCGCGAGCTCGATCACCCAAACTCCGTCGGCGAATTTCGGCAGCAGATGCCGTGCGACCGCGAGGCCGAGGCTCGTCTTGCCGATCCCGCCGGCGCCCGTCAGCGTGACCAGGCGGCGGGCTGCAATGAGGCCCAGGATCTCCTCGAGCTCGGCGTCTCGGCCGATCAGCTCGGAAACCGGCGCCGGCAGGTTCGTCGGCGGCAGCGCTGATCCAGGCTCTGTCGTAGCAGCGTCCGCGCCGGCGTGCTCGTCCGCCAGAACGCGGATCTCGCCGGTAAATTGATAGCCGCGTCCGGGGACCGTGCGGATCAGCTCGCGCTCCGCCCCGAGAACGGAGCGCAACGCCGAAATCTGGGCGTGCAGATTTTTCTCCTCGACGACCCGATTGTGCCACACGCGCGCCATCAGCGCGTCCTTGCTGAGGACAGTTCCGCGCGCCTCGATTAACGCCATCAGCACGTCGAAGGCGCGCCCGCCGAGCTTGATCGGCAGGCCGTTGGCGAGGAGCTCGCGGCGGTGCGGCAATACTACGAAACGTCCGAACTCGATGATCGCCGGCGTTTCGGATGGGGACGCCTTCGACAGGTGTGTGACCCGACTTCGGTCAAAATCCAAAACAGCCATGGTAAACTTTCGGATTTCTTACCTGGCGCGGTGTACACGTCCAACGAAAACAATCATCCGATCCGCCGACCGCTCCGGGTCGGGATTGATAATCTTGTCCGCGTCCGCGACGAGCGCCCAGCTCGGTTTTCGAGTAGGGGCAGGTGGAAAGTCGGCGACCCCATTGCGCCCTTTCTCTTGTGCTCATTCGCGTGTCGCGCGCAAACTTAACTAGGACACAGTCTCCTGAGCGAGGTACAGACCGGTCTGTCTGGACAGGTAAGCCCAGTCTCGCCGCCCGTCAAGCGAGTTTCGAAATCTCACTATCGTCCGCTCTCCTCGGGACCGGATCGGACAGGTTCGGGCTATCGACTGTGGCGCGCCCAACCGTCGACGATCACCTGCGCAGCGCGTTTTGCCTCCACAGCGGCGTTCAGATTCCCTTCGCCTGCCGAGATAATCGAGCCCTTCATCAGCATATGCCAAGCCTGCGCGAATATCTCCGGGTCGACAAAGCCGGCAGCTTCCGCTAGGCCGACAATGATCGCCCGGATTTTCGAAATATGAATAGCAGACGCCCGGTGAAGCGGGCTGCCGGCGCTTGCTTCGAGCAATACGTTGATGAACGAGCAGCCCTCGAAACCCTCGGTGCGGAACCAGCCGTCGAACACATCAAAGATTGCGAGTAGCCGATCAACGGGATCCGTGGCGCGACGCTCGATCTCCGCCTCGAACCAAGTCCGTGTCCAGAGTTGTTCACGCCGATCGAGAAAGGCTATCGCCAGATCGAGCTTGGACTTGAAGTTGCTGTAAAGACTCGCTTTAGCGCAGCCCGATTTCACAAGGATCATATCGATACCAACCCGGTTGATCCCTTGGGTGGCAAAGAGTTCGTAAGCCGCACTGAGCAGGCGCTCGCGTGCGCTGACCCCGTCTTTTCCATTTCGCTGAGCCAACATTTTACTCTGCCGCAAATGCACCACCGCCGAAAAGAACAGCTGGAGAAAGCTTGTCGTCTCCTAACACCCTTCCCGTCAGCAAG
>DASXMC010000610.1:0-2066 GCA_036495885.1 Allostellaceae bacterium
CAACAGCGGTTCGGCGGTCTCGTCGAGACCGCAGATCCAGAAGCGGGCTTGCTTTAGCTGTGCGAGCGCCCGGGCGAGGTTGACGACGCGGATCAGCGGCACGCGGTCGACCGCACCCGAGGCGGCCTTGGCGAGGGCACCCGTGACGGACGGCGCGCCGTGGGCGCCAACCAGCACCGCGCGGGCGCCAAAGGCCGCGGCCGAGCGCAAGACGGCGCCGACATTTTGCGGATCGCTGACCTGGTCGAGCACAACGACGACAGCGCGCCCGGACGCGGTTTCGAGCTCAAGCAGCAACTCGTCAAGACCGGGCGTCGCAAGCGGCTCGACTTCGAGAGCGACCCCTTGATGCACCGCACCGAACGGCAACAGCGCCGCAATGGCGTCGCGATCGAGAATTCCCAGCGCTCCGGCACTGCCGCGATGCTCTGCGACGGCGGCGGCCAGCAATTGCTGGGCCTCGGCCTCCTGGCCGGCGAGCACGACGAGCCGGCGCCAGCGCCGTTCGGGGTTGGCGAGTGCGGCGGCAACCGTGTGCCGACCATAAAGCCAGCCACCTCCGCCGCCGGGCGAAGCCGCCGGGGCGCTGCCGCCGGCAGGGGGTCGGCGGTGCTGGGGTTTTCGGCTTGGACGCGGCGATCGAGAGACGGGCATTGAGAACGAGCCTGATGCGGTTTACGATTCCGAGCGGCGGCCGGCCGATATGCGCCGGTAAACCCCGAAACGACAGAGCCGGGTTGACAAGGCCGGGGCAAATCCCTATGAACCCCGGTTTGCGCTGCGCCGGCGGCACGCGGCCGCGGAGGGGTTGCCGAGTGGTTAAAGGCAGCAGACTGTAAATCTGCCGACGTACGTCTTCGTTGGTTCGAATCCAACCCCCTCCACCACTGCCCCCGGGCATCGCGGGCGAGGGCTGGCCGGCTCCGAGCGAGGCGGGCGGGGGCAAAGAGCAGGGTGGCGGGTGCCGAACCAAACGCGGGTGTAGCTCAATGGTAGAGCTCCAGCCTTCCAAGCTGGCTACGTGGGTTCGATCCCCATCACCCGCTCCAGCATCTGCAGCGCCAGCCACCGGACAGTGAAGGCGTCACTCTATCCTGGAATCTTGACGGAAAGCCGCAAACAATGTCGAAGGCGAAGTTTCAGCGGACGAAGCCGCACTGCAACATTGGGACGATTGGGCATATCGACCATGGCAAGACGACGCTGACGGCGGCGATCACCAAGGTGTTGGCGGAAGCGGGCGGGGCGACGTTTGTGCCGTTTGATCAGATCGACAAGGCGCCGGAGGAGCGCGCCCGGGGGATCACGATTGCCACCGCCCATGTCGAATACGAGACGCCCAACCGGCATTACGCGCATGTCGACTGCCCGGGTCATGCCGATTACATCAAGAACATGATCACCGGGGCCGCACAGATGGATGGTGCGATCCTGGTGGTGTCGGCGGCGGACGGGCCGATGCCGCAGACCCGCGAGCATGTATTGCTGGCGCGCCAGGTCGGGGTGCCGGCGCTGGTCGTGTTCATGAACAAGGTCGACATGGTGGACGACCCGGAGCTGTTGGACCTGGTCGAGTTGGAGGTCCGCGAGCTGTTGTCGAGCTACCAGTTTCCGGGGGACGACGTCCCGGTGGTGCGGGGCGCGGCGTTGTTTGCGCTGGAGGGCCGCAACCCCGAGCAGGGTCACGATAAAATCCTGGAGCTGATGGAGGCGGTGGACAGCTACATCCCGCAGCCGGAGCGGGCGAAGGACCGGCCGTTCCTGATGCCGATCGAGGATGTGTTCACGATCTCGGGGCGCGGCACGGTGGTGACGGGGCGGGTCGAGCGCGGCATCGTCAAGGTCGGCGACGAGGTCGAGATCGTGGGGCTGCGGCCGACCGCGAAGACGGTGGTGACCGGGGTCGAGATGTTCCGGAAACTCTTGGACCAGGGCGAGGCGGGCGACAACATCGGGGCCTTGTTGCGCGGCACCAAGCGCGAGGAGGTCGAGCGCGGCCAGGTGTTGGCGGCGCCGGGCTCGATCACGCCGCACACCCGCTTTCAGTGCGAGGCCTATATTCTGAC
>DASXMC010000611.1:0-15202 GCA_036495885.1 Allostellaceae bacterium
TCCGGTGGGGCTTGCAGCAGGCATTTCGGACCGACAATTCTTTGCCCCATAATCGGCACAAAATGGCCCTGCTTTCGAGGATTTATATCAACGACCCAATCGATGCCTGCACCAGCGGTGATCTGCAGCAAATTAAGAAACATGACACCTTTGGCGCCGGCGCCCCAAATCACGACCCGCCGCCCGTCCGATCTAAAATCGCTGACGCGACGACGCCACTGACTGATTTTATCGGCAAATCTTGCGCCAAACGAACTGTAGAACGTGTCCGGCGGCGGTATCGGCATATCGCTCGCCGGACGGGAGCCGCCTTTGACGCGAGCCTCCAGCCATAAATATTGATCATCAAAGGAAGAATCCCAACCGCAAACCGTAAACCCCGCATCGTGAAACGCCCGCGCCAACGAGGACGGTGTGAAATAGGAGACGTGTTCGTGGATTATGTCCCAGATGCCCAAGCGGTCCAGCGTGAAAATACCGTTAGGGACCTCAAAAAAAACCACGGCGTCCGTGCCAATGGCGATCTTTTGGAAAAGCCCGCGAAGCAGTTCCATCGGCTCGGGTAGATGCTCGAGCACGTGGCGGCAGCAAACAAAATCAGCGTCGCGAGCGTCTTCTACTGCAAAATTGCGACCAATTATCTCGATACTGCCTCGACCCGCCGCGGAACGGCTCGTCGTCTGGGTCGGATCATAGCCGATCCCGTGATTGCCGCCGTTGCATAAAAGGCGCAGGAAATCACCGGCGCCGCAGCCAATCTCAACGATCCGGCTGCCGCGGAGCCCGAGACGATCGATGATGCGGGCAGCCGTCGTCTCCGCATATCGTCGATAGTGCGGCGAGAAGCTAAGCGTGTTCTCGAAGCGCCCATCATAGTTCACCAGGACTTGATCAAAAGCAGCGTTAACGACGTGACCGCACGCCGGACAATAAGTGAGGCTTATGTCGCCGCGCGCCGCCTCCGCCGCCTCGCGCTCGGAAGCGCAAAGATGATTAGTGAGTGCCGGTACGTCGGGGACCGAAATCAGCGGCTCAAGAAAAGTCCCGCTGCAGACAAGGCAGCTGCCGGCAGCTTTTGTCGTCATGCGTGCTCCGTCTCGACGTCAAGGATGGTATACACCCTCGACTCACAACGTTGGCGGGCAAGTTCCCGTTCCACTTCGCGAAGGTAGATTGGGTTCATGATTACGACGTTATCGGGCCGGAACTCGCGCAAAAACCCCGGCGCCACAATTCTCTGCCCGGTGCCGGGGAGATATTTCCCGACGCGGTACGGATTGATGTCGACAACGTACTCGATCTGATCGTGCACCCCGAGGGTGGTCAGAAACGCGACCGCCTTGGATCCCGATCCCCACAGGACGGTGCGTTGCCCGGCCGCAGCCCAGCCGCGCAGGCGGCGCAGCCACGCCGCGCGGCTGTGCGACGCGGTCACGACAAAGCTGCCGCACAAATCGATAATTGTGGCGACGCCCTTCTCGTCGCGAGCTTGCGATGCGGACCCCGGTGCCATTGGGCTCGCCACAATCATCAAATACTGCCCGTCATACCCGGTCCAGATCCGCTGTACGGCGAAGCCCGTCCCCGTAAACAAATGCATCAACGAGGTGTTGCTGAAATAAGAGCAGTGCTCGTAATAGACATCCCAAAACGCACCCTCCTTCAGAATGCGGTGCATGTCGGGGATTTGGAAAAAGATCACCGAATCGCTGCGGTTCGCGACCGCGCGGACAGAGCTAAGAAAGCGATGTGTCTGTCCGACATGTTCGAGTGTCATTTTGCAACATAAGAGATCGGGTGCAATTTCTTTTGTCTTTTCGGTAAAAAACTCGCGGACAAAACGCACATCGTGTTCCGAACTCAATCGATCCGGCACAAAACTGGGATCATAGCCGATCCCTCGATTGCCTCCGATCTTGCAGATCAAGCTTAAAAACTCGCCTTTGCCGCAGCCAATCTCAAGCACATTTTTATTTCGAATATCGTGCTCTTCGATGAGTTCTTCAGCTAGCGCATGATTGAATTTATTGAAAGTGGGTGAAAAACCTTGGGTTTCTTCATATTGATCGGAATAGACCGTGCGTTCGGCGTCCCAAGCCTCATTAAACACAAAACCGCACGCGTGACACAGCGTCAGGACGATGTCTCCGGTCGGGAAAGCCAGCGCCCGCCGCCTATCCTCAATCAGCAGACAGCTGTTGGTCGGGACGCTCCGCACTTCGTAAAACGAGTGACAAGAGCCCACCGATGTGCAGTTTGGACAGGTTATTCCAGCCATGCGGTGGACCTCTGAATGTTTGGCGCGGTTGGGCAGAATGGGTCTAGCAGAGCGGCTTGGCGGAACGTGTGATACCCCCCTCCAAAGTGGCGATGGGCGCGACCCAGCGCAAACGTCCGTCAATGGCACCGCTGGCCATCAGTGACTGGAGATAACCGAGTCGCTGATATCGCGCACCTTCGAAATCCTCCAGCAGCAAACCGTGCTCGCTATACCTGTTGTACAGCTCACGCGCACCGCGGCGCGCCGTCCATTGCGGCCTGAATTTTGGAAGCAAGCGCGAGATCTTTGAGCAGTCGACCCGATAAGTCCGCTTGTCGGGACCGGCACCGACGGCAAATTCGACCCGGGAGCCGGGCACCGTCTGCTCTACAATCTCGGCGATTTCCCGAATGCGATAGTTTTCGGTCGTGATTCCGACATTAAATATTTCGTTGTGGACGATGTCGGCCGGCGCCTCAATCGCAGCCACGAAGGCTCGGCCGATGTCTTCGATATGCACGATCGGGCGCCACGACATACCATCGCTCTTGAGCAGCACCTTGCCGCTCGTGAAAGCGTGCGCCGTCAGATTATTGAGAACCAAGTCGAACCGGATGCGCGGGGAGAAGCCGTAAGCTGTGGCACTGCGCAGGAATACTGGCGAAAAACGATCGTCCGCCAAGCATCTTAAATCAAGCTCGGCTCTCCATTTGGAAAGCCCGTAAGGCGTGATTGGATTGGGATCGGAACATTCGTCGATCCACTCCTGTCCGGCGGCGCCGTATACGCTGCATGACGACGAGAAGACAAAGCGGCGAACGCCGCTTGCTCGGGCAATCTTGGCCAAGCGCACCGTTGCTGCGTGGTTAATCTCGTAGGTGGTTTCGGGCAACAGATCCCCCAAGGGATCATTGCAGATCCCTGCCAGATGGGCGATCGCGTCGATGCCGTCGAGATCGGACGGCGACAGCTCTCGGATGTCCTTGTTGATGGTCGCGATCCCGCTGTCTTTGTTCCCACCGAAGGTGCAGTCTTTGTAAAGCTCCGTGTCGACTCCGACGACGTCATGACCGGCCGCCTTGACCCGGTCGACGAGAACAGTCCCGATATAGCCCCGATGGCCCGTTACCAAAATCCGCATCTACTTACTCCCATATTTTCCAAGGCGCGCGGCTCTTACTCCAGAGTTCCTCAAGCAGTCGCTTTTCTCGTAAGGTATCCATGCATTGCCAGAACGAGTCATGGCGGTAGGCTGCGAGCTGCCCCGCTGCGGCAAGCTCCGCCATCGGCCCGCGCTCCCAACTCGTCGCATCATCCTCGATGTACTCAAAGACGCCAGGTTCGAGCACGAAGAATGCCCCGTTGATCCATCCTTCGCCATCAGCGGGCTTTTCGTTAAAACCACGCACACCTTCGCCATCGAGATCGAGGGAACCGAACCGCGACGGCGCATGCACCGCAGTGACAGTGGCGAGCTTGCCGTGCGACAGATGAAATGCGAGAAGTTGATCGAGGTTAACATCGGCCAAGCCGTCGCACCAGGTCAGCATAAAAGTCGAGTTGCCAAGATAGGGCGCGAGACGCTTGATGCGGCCGCCCGTATCGGTCAATAATCCTGTGTCAATAAGATGAACAATCCAACCTGATTCCGGCTGCCTTTTGTGAACGATAACGGAACCATCGCCGGTGTTGACGGTCAAATCAGAGTTGTAATAATGCAAATCTAAGAAATACCGGATTATTGTTTCTTTTTTGTAGCCAAGCGCCAAGACAAACTCATTCATCCCGAATGAACTGTAGTATCGCATAACGTGCCAAAGGATCGGCTTGCCGCCGATCTCTACCATCGGCTTTGGGCGCTGCTCGGTCTCCTCAGCGAGCCGCGTTCCCATTCCGCCTGCGAGAATTGCCACCTTCATTCACTCACCACTCAAATAGAATTGACCGAAAAATGACCTGGCCTCACAAAAGATGCGGCGGCAACGCCTTAAGAGCTGCAGACCCAAACATAACCCGGTCCAGGCCTCGTTGCGAGCACCATGGCACCAGCCGCTGCAGCTTCGCACAAGACATGAGCATCGCAATCACCATCACCCGTAAGACTGGGTTTAGTTAAACAACAGCTCCCCTGACGTATTTTTGACGACGCACTCTCTCACGATTTTCGTTGAATGTAAAAAGAAAATTCAAAGACCGCGAGTGAAAAGAGCATCGCGGGACGGGCCAAGCGGCAGATCGAAATCAATCAGGTCAGCCGCAACTGGCTATCCGATGGCGCGGCGGGTGTGAAGTGATAGTCAACGTTGCCGTGTGATAGTTTACGTTATTATGACAAGGTCTACGATTCTAAACGCGCAAAGTCAAGACGCGCGCTCATAAGTCGCACCATCTTAGCACCTTCACCTCGAGCCGGCTCGACGCCGCTGCTGGGAGAGGGGCTGGCGCCGCCCGGTATCATCGCTCCGGCAACCATTTTGAGACGGCATTCTGTGTTCGATCGGAAAACATTTTCGATTCGATCGGAAAACATTTTCGAATAGAATAACTTCTGGGATCTTTTGCTGCTTAGAGATCACCCCTCGGCGTTTTCGATTCTTGGAGATTGCGCTCGCGGCAGCAAAGTATTTGCCTCGGTCGCCGATTTTTCAGCTACGTCACCTTGCTTGCCTCGGGTGGGGTCGCGGTGCGGCGGGCAGCGATCGACGCGGTGCGAATTTTGTCGAGGTCGATTTCCGGCATGGGCTGGTCAAGCATGTCGCACACTGCGTTAGCCAGCGCGTTGTAATCGCGGAAGCTGCGACGTAGCCAGTGCCGCCAATTGGGGAGACCGCCGCTGGCATGCGCTTCGAATGCGGCTTCGCGGCCGTCGAGCGCCGAGGAAACGTGGTCCCAGGCCATCTGCAACAGTGCGGCGCGCTGATGCGCCGTATATCCGCCTCCGCCAAATGATTCCTCAAGCCCAGCCGCCAGCTCGGGTGCGGCGAGGTCGTAGTCGGAGGGTGCGACGACCAGCGAGGAGCCAGGCACGATCCGCAGGATCTCCGACATGCGCGATCGCGCCTTCATCAGCTGAATGCCGCCCGCGGCGAGGTGAGCATGGCCCGGGAAGCAATATCCACTGGGGATGAACTCTGGGTCGCGCTCGGCAGCAACGAGGCTCGAGCGCGCGGTCTGCACCGACACGACGAGATCGATCAGGTACTCGATTGTCGGGGGGTTTTCCTCAAGGCCCATCGCCCGCGTTAGCGCCGCCGCCAGGCCGAGCGTGACTTCGGCCTTGGCGAGCCAGCCGTATAGATGATGCCAGCGCAGCCAACGCGGGATCGCCTCGGGCGACGGGTCGACAAAAAACACCCGCTCCCACGGGATCAGCACGTCATCGAGCCACATCTGGCCGTCGAGCTCGTCAAAACGGCTGGATAGCGGCGAAACAAACGGGTTGCCGCTGCGCACGGCTCGCTTGCGGCACAACACCGTTACACCGCGGGCGTTGACCGGTACGATAAAGCTCGCGGGCCGTCCGCCGACCTCCATCCGCGACAATGCCCCGACATAGACGTCCTCGGCGTAAGCCGGGCTTGTATGCATGCCAAGCCGGCCGGAAACGACGATGCCGGCGTCGGTTTCGCGCACCAGCTTGAACGCCACCCGATCGGACGGGTCGGGGCGCAGCCGCTGGCCGATAATCGGCGCCCCGCCGCAATAGGTCAAAAAGCGTCCGGTGCAGGCGATGTCGTTGCGGTAAGCGGACGCCGCCGCGATCTGCTCGGCAGGCGCCTCGCCGGATTGCGCCGCGGTCAGCACCCCGAGTGCGATCAGATTGCCGTAGGCCGGCGTATGCGTGATGTTCCCGGCGCTCGAAAACGTCGTTTTGGCGAACGACCGGCCCATGCCGACGAGATCTTCTGACCTTGTCGGCGCGATGTAGGCCCAAGGCACCCGCTCGCCGCCAACCTCGTGACCGGACAGCAGCAGCTCGCACCACTCCGGGTCGCGATGACGGTCGTACCACGCCGCATACTCCTCGACGATCGCCTGCGTCGCGGGATGAGTAGTGACATCCGGGACCCAGCCTTCGCCCATCACCCAGACTCGGCGCCCGTCGCGCAGCGCCTGCCGATAGTCGGCCCCCGTTCTCATTCAGAAAACCCGCCTAGGATCATTCAGGCGAGGCTTGCGCAGCGCCGCGGAAAATGCAACACGGCTGTCGAGGGGAGGAACGGGAGGCGGGAGATGGCGCAAGCGCCGACATCGGCGATCGAGACCGCGCTGGAAAACCAGCGGCTCGGGAGTTTGCAGATCCGCGTCGCGGCGTTGTGCACATTGGTCCAGATGTGCGACGGCTACGACATCAACACGATCGGCTGGGCGGTGCCGTCGCTGATTCATACGTGGCATTTGCCGCCGCCGGCGTTCACCATCGCGTTTTTGTGGTCGAGCATCGGCATCATGATCGGAGCATTGTCTGCCGGGCCGATTGGCGATCGCTTCGGCCGCCGGCCGCTGTTGATCATGAGCCTCGCGATCTTCGGTCTCGCCTCGCTGCTGAGCGCCTTCGCCGGCTCGCTCCTGGTAATCAGCGCGCTGCGTTTTTTCACTGGTCTCGGGATCGGCGGCGCCTTCCCGGGGGCCGCGACCTTGGCCGGCGACTATGCCCCGCGCCGGCTGCGCGCGACCCTGATCATGGCCACTTTTACCGGGGCGCCGATCGGCGGTTTTCTCGGTGGACAACTTGTTGCGCTCTTGTTGCACCGGGGGTTCGCCTGGCCGGTCATCTTTTTGATCGGCGGTGCCTTTCCGCTAGTCCTGATGGTCGTGATCGCGCTGTGGCTGCCGGAATCGCCGCGCTTTGTCGCAGCGCGGACCAATCTTGGACCGCGCGATCGGGCTTTGCTGCAACGCTTCGACATCGCACCGGGTCTTGTTCAACGCCACATGATCGACCTCCCGCAAGGCAACCCGATCAAGATGCTGTTCAGCGAGGGTTTCGCGTTGCAGACCCTGCTGATGTGGGTGATTTTCTTCTGCAGTCTGCTCAATCTGTTTCTGTTCGGCTATTGGCTGCCGACCGTGCTCAATCTGATCGGGATGACCCCAAGCGAGGCGGTATTTGCGTCGAGTCTACGCGATTGCGGCGCGATTTTCGCGGTCCTCTATCTTGGGATGTTGATCGACCGGGTGGGTCCCGAGCGCTCGCTCGCCTTCCATTACGCTGTAGGCGCAGTCTTTATTGCATTGATCTCGCTCGTCGCGATGCCCTATGGCGTATTGCTGGCGGTGATCTTTTTCTCGGGCATGACGATCATCGGCAGCCAGACCGGCGCCAACGCCACTTGTGGCGCGCTCTACCCGGCGCGGATGCGGACCAGCGGTCTCGGCTGGGCGCTCGGGATCGGCCGGCTCGGGGCAATCATAGCACCGGCGTTGGGCGGATATCTGCTGTCGTTAAAAATGCCGCCCACCCATATCTTTCTGAGCGCATGCGTGTTTGCGATCATCGCCGGGATCGCGACCGGTCTGTTGGCCTTGCGCGGCCCGCGCGCGGAGCGTGCCGGCGGCCGGCCAGCCCCGTCTCCGACCAGCGCTTGACTTGGTGTAAGCGCCCGAGCGCACTCGGGTTAACCGCGGCGTCCTCTGCTCCTTAATCGCCGCAATTTGGCTTTGCGGAGCCGCGAAAGTCCAGTCGCTCGTGCTCGCCCTCAGGCGACGGGCTTGAGGCGGCCCTCCTCCAATCCCACGATGCGATCGAAGCGGTGGGCGAGCTCGATATTGTGGGTCGCGATCAGGGCGGCGAGACCGGTGCGGCGCACCAGGTCGACGAGCGTGTCGACGACCCCGTCACCGGTTGCCCGGTCGAGATTGCCG
This sequence comes from Allostellaceae bacterium, assembly GCA_036495885.1. Lineage (GTDB taxonomy): Bacteria > Pseudomonadota > Alphaproteobacteria > ATCC43930 > CGMCC-115725 > AP-15. The sequence goes on from DASXMC010000611.1 coordinate 8,126, forward strand.
GTCGGCTCGTCGCCGAGCAACACCTTGGGATCGTTGGCGAGCGCGCGCACGATTGCGACGCGCTGCTGCTCGCCGCCGGAAAGCCGGGCCGGCCGGTGCCCGGCGCGGGCGCCAAGCCCGACGCCCACCAGTAGCGCCGTAGCCTTTTCTCGCGCCCGAGCGCGGCCGATTCCGGCGATCATTGGCGGCAGCATGACGTTTTCGAGTGCCGAAAACTCGGGGAGCAGATGGTGGAATTGGTAGACGAACCCCAACTCGGAGCGCCGCAGCAGGGTTCGCCGATCGTCCGACAGGCCGCCGCAATCAGCGCCACCAATCAGCACCTTGCCGTCGTCCGGGCGTTCGAGCAGACCGGCGATATGTAAGAGGGTCGACTTGCCCGCTCCGGACGGGCCGACCAAGGCCACGATCTCACCCGCCGCCAGCGTCAGATCGACACCGTTCAGCACGACGAGTTCGGCCCCGCCGCTCTTAAACACGCGGCGCACCCCGCGTAATTCCAGCGCCGGCGGCTTTGCCTCCCGGCCGGCCGGCCGTTGCTCCCTCGCCCCCACTGGGGGAGGGGGCTGGGGTGAGGGGGCGATCGCCCCGATCGGCTGCGGCACTTCCCCCCTCACCCTTCCCTCTCCCTCAACTTTGGGGAGAGGGTCTTCGGTTTGATTTGACGCAATGGAGGCCACCATCACTCGTAGCGCAGCGCTTCGACCGGATCGAGACGTGCGGCTCGCCAGGACGGATAAAGGGTGGCGAGAAACGATAGCGCCAAGGCCATGGCCACGACTGCGCCGACCTCGTTCCAGTCGAGCCGCGCCGGTATCCGGGTAAAAAAATAGATCTCGGCCGAGAACAGATCGACGCCGACGATATTCTGGACGAACTCGCGGATCGCCTCGATGTTGCGGGTGAACGCGACGCCGAGCGCCAAGCCTGCCACGGTGCCGACGACGCCAATGCTGGCGCCGGACAGCATAAAGATGCGCAGCACCATGCCGCGCGAGGCGCCCATCGTGCGCAGGATGGCGATGTCGCGGCCTTTGTCCTTCACCATCATGATCATGCTCGAGATGATGTTGAAGGCGGCCACGACGATGATCAAGGTCAGGATCAAAAACATCACGTTGCGCTCGATCTCGACGGCGTTGAACAGGCTCGAATTGGCCCGCTGCCAATCAACGATCCGCACCCGCCCGTCAAAGGCTGCAGCAATCGCCTGGCCTTGGCGATACACCTGATCAGGATTGCCGACAAAGACCTGCAGATAGCTCGCCGCATCGGGCACGCGAAAGAAGATCTGCGCCGCCGGCAATGGGACATAAATGTAGCTGTTGTCGTATTCATACATGCCGACGTCGAACAGGGCCGCGACGTGGTAGGTCTTGAGCCTCGGCATGGTGCCGAAGACGGTGGCGGTTCCTTCCGGCGAGATCAGTGTGACCGGGCTGCCGACCCCGACGCCAAGCCGCTGGGCCAGGCGATAGCCGATGGCGATGCCGTCATCCCCGAAATCGGCGAGCGATCCGCCGATGATGTGGTCGGAGACGAGATGCTGATCGCGCAAATCTTGGGCCCGGATGCCGCGCACCAGAGCGCCCGCGGCCCCGCGATCGGTCGTCGCCATGACCTGGCCCTCGACGATCGGGAGAGCCGCAGTCACGCCCGGGATACCTTTGACCCTTTGTGCGGCGGCCTGATAGTCACCAAGCGGCCCGGCTGCGGCGTAGACGCCGAGATCGCCGTTGAGCCCGAGAATCCGGCCCAACAGATCGGCGCGAAAACCGTTCATGACCGACATGACAATGATCAGGGTGGCGACCCCGAGCGCTATCCCGAGCAGCGAAAAGATCGCGATGACCGAGACAAACCCCTCCTGCCGCCGCGCCCGCAGATAGCGGAACGCGACCATCCGCTCAAAGCTGTTGAACATAAGATGATTGTCTCAAAGGTCGCCGATCGGCTTGATAGCGTCAAGTGCGTCTTCGGTATATTCTATTGTCCCGTCCCAGTAATCGATCAGAACGCCGCGGTTTAATTCAATCCACTGCTTAACCAGATCGAATTCGCGAGAGTTCATTTCGCCTCGGATCAGGCGAGGTGCAGGGCGGACAGCCACCGTTAGCATCTCCGAGGGACGCACTTTCGCGGCGCGCGCAAGCTTTATTCGGACGTCGTGGCGGGCGCCGCCCTTTTGCGAAATAAACACGACAAACGGCAAGCGGGTGCGCTCCGGACGCAAGTTCGCCATGTCGAAGGACGCCTGTCCGGCGATATCTCCGCGAGCTATCTTCTTGGGTTTTGCGACTGACGAATTAGCCATACAACTCAGGGTTATTAGTCGCTCAGTGGCCGGTTAGGCGGTTAAGCGCCGCGTCTACCGAGACTTCCTGCCGCATACTGGAGCGGCGGTTTTTGATCTCGACCGTGCCCGCGGCAAGCCCGCGCGGGCCGACGACGATCTGCTCGGGCAATCCGATCAGATCCATCGTCGCGAATTTGGCGCCTGGCGACTCGTCGCGGTCGTCATACAGGACCTCGACCGCGGCATTCAGCAATTTACCATAGAGCTCGTCGGCGGCGCGGCGGCAGCGGGCGTCAGCCGCGCGCAAATTGATCAGCCCGACACGGAAGGGCGCCACACTCTCCGGCCAGATGATGCCGGCCTCGTCGTGGTTGGCCTCGATCAGCGCGCCGACAAGTCGCGATATGCCGATGCCGTAGGAGCCCATCTCGACCGGCATCTCGTCGCCGTTCGGGCCGGCGACAACCGCACCCATCGGGGCCGAATATTTCGTCCCAAAATAGAAGACCTGGCCGACCTCGATGCCCCGCCGGCTGACGATCTTGTCGCCGTACTCGGCGGCCGCCACGGCGTCGTGGACGTCTTCTGTGGCGGCGTAGAGCGCAGTGCAATGGTCGACGACCTCCTGTAACGCCGGCGCTTCCCAGCCTCCGACATCGAAACTCTTCCAATCGAATTCGAGAAAATCTGAGTGGACATGCACGGCACTCTCGCCTGTATCGGCGAGAACGTGGAACTCGTGGCTGAGATCACCGCCTATCGGGCCGGTCTCGGCACGCATCGGGATCGCTTTCAGCCCCATACGGTCGAAGGTGCGGAGGTAAGCAACAAACATCTTGTTGTAAGAATGACGAGCGCCGGTTTTGTCGAGATCGAAGCTGTAGGCGTCTTTCATCAGAAATTCGCGCCCGCGCATCACGCCAAAGCGCGGCCGCACCTCGTCGCGAAACTTCCACTGAATGTGATAAAGCAGTTTCGGCAGCTCACGGTAGCTTTTGATCGAGGCGCGGACGATCTCGGTGATCTGCTCCTCGTTGGTCGGCCCGTACAGCATCTCGCGTTCATGACGGTCGCGGATGCGCAGCATCTCCTTGCCGTAATCGTCATAGCGCCCGCTCTCGCGCCACAATTCGGCCGGCTGGATCGTCGGCATCAGGATTTCCTGCGCGCCGGCGCGGTCCTGCTCTTCGCGGACGATGCGCTCGACATTCTTCAAGACGCGCAAGCCGAGCGGCAGCCACGAATAGATGCCGGCCGAGGACTGCCGGATCATGCCGGCGCGCAGCATCAACCGGTGCGAGACAATCTGGGCCTCGCTCGGGTTCTCGCGCAACACCGGCAGGAAATACTCCGAAAGGCGCATCTGACCTCACCCTTGATGCGGCGCACTCTAGGAAACCCGGTCAATCGTGTCCACCGGGTGTCCCGCATTCGAGCAGCCATCGTGTCGCCCGGCAACGAATCGGGATCGCCCAGGATCGCCGAAAGATTTAGTGAAGATTTGCAGTGACGATCGGTCGCATACGTGTTTATATGCGGCCTCGCGTGTGCTCAAAAAACACGCATTGGCCCAAGTTTAGGGAGGAATCGGGTGGCGCACATTCGCAGGCCATGGCTGCGAATGTGCGCTCAACAATAAGGGCTAAGCCGCCGCGCTCCCCATCCTCGACTTCCTTAGTCGCGAAAAGCTCTCCCGAGAGGGAGATTATGCTGCTATCTGACGGCCCGGCGGGTTTAAGGCTACCGAACCGAACGCACCGGAGAGCGCAGATGGCTGTCAGTCGTGGGCTGCATTTTTTCCAGAATCCGGGTCCAACCAATATCCCGGACCGTGTGCTGCGGGCGATGGATCGCGGCACGATCGATTTCACCGGCGCCCAGTTCAAAGCCATTGCCGAAGAATGCTTTGGCGGCTTGCAGCGGATCTTCAAAACCGAGCAGACGATCCTCGGCTATGCCGCCTCGGGACATGGCGCCTGGGAGGCAGCACTGGTCAATCTGTTCTCCCCCGGCGATCGGGTGCTGGTGGTCGAGACCGGCTATTTCTCGCTGAATTGGGGCATGCGCTGCGAATCGTTCGGGCTTGAAGTCGAAACCTTGACCAACGACTGGCGCAACGCCGCCGAGCCCGCCGCGCTCGAAGCGCGGCTGCGCGAGGACCGCGAGCATGCGATCAAAGGGATCCTGGTCGTCCACAACGAGACCTCGACCGGCGTCGTTCACGATGTTGCAGCACTGCGCCGCGCGATCGATGCCGCCCGGCACCCGGCCCTCTACCTTGTCGATGTCATCTCGTCGCTGGCATCGATGGATTTCCGCATGGACGAATGGGGTGTCGATGTCGTCGTCGCCGGCTCGCAAAAAGGGCTGATGTTACCCACCGGCATGGCGTTTACCGGGGTCAGCGCCAAGGCATTGGCGGGGGCGGCGCAAGCCAAATTGCCGCGGGTTTATTGGGATTGGCGGCGACTGGTCGAAGGCAACAGCCAAGCGGTATGGAACGGCACGATCCCGGTGCATTTCTTCTACGGGCTGCAGGAAGCGTTGCGCATGCTCGAAGAAGAGGGGCTCGACAACGTCTTTGCCCGCCATCACCGGCTGGCCGAGGCGACGCGGCGGGCGGTGCGCGTTTGGCGGCAGAATAACGGGCCCGAGGTTTTTGCGGTCGATCTGCGCGCCCAATCGGACTCGGTGACCGCGGTGTTGACCCCCGAAGACTACGACGCCAACAAGGTGCGCGCCGCCGCCCTCGAGCGGTTCAACGTCTCGCTCGGCGGCGGGCTCGGCCCATTGCAGGGCCGCGTTTTCCGCATCGGCCACATGGGCGATCTGAACGAGCCGATGATGCTGGGGGCGCTGGCCGCGATCGAAATGGCGCTGGAGCTTGTCGGCGTGCCACACGGTAAGGGCGGCGTTGACGCGGCGATTGACTACCTCGTCAACGAAACATAATCCGCCTATGGTTGTGCGCCAAAAGTCCCATTAGTCATAACAGTGGATTCCGACAAAAGGGGCTATCAGCAAATCCAACCGGATCGGTCGCGAGTTCGGATCATTGACCGCACTTTCCTTCTCCCCACATCTAGGCCGGCGCGACGAACCGCCCAGAGCGTGGTGAGGCGCTGGCGCTCTTCAGCGGAGGAGCGCCTTTTCGGTAGGGAAGGCAAACATGACGCCCCAGGAAAGAGACCTGCTGACGACTTTGCTCGGCCGGCTGAAAAGCGCGGCGGGACAGCCGAAAGACCCCGATGCCGATGCGCTGATCCGCCAGACCGTGGCCGAGCAGCCGGACGCGCCCTACTACCTGGCTCAGACTGTGCTGATCCAGGATTTGGCCCTGCACAACGCGCAGAACCGGATCGCCCAGCTCGAGCAGCAGTTGACCGAAGCGCAGCAGCAGGCCGCACGACAGCCCACCAGTTTTCTCGGCAGCCTCTTCGGTTTGCATTCCGCTCCTCCGCCCGCCCCACCGCCGAGCGGCGGCAGTGTTCCATCGGCAGGCCCGTGGACGCGTGCACCGCAGACTGCGGGCGCGCCGCCCGCGCAACCTTACGGCCAGCCCTATCCCCCCGGCGGCGGCTATGCCCCGGGTGCGGGTGGCGGCGGTTTTATGGGCGGTGGCGCCGGGGGCGGCAGCAGCTTCTTGCGCTCGGCCGCGGCAACCGCAGCCGGCGTTGCTGGCGGCGCCTTGTTGTTTCAGGGGATCGAATCGCTGTTTGGCCAGCACGCCAGCGCCGGCCTTCTCGGCGGCCAAGGGATGACGCCGGGGCTCGGCGAGACCGTCGTCAACAATTACTATGGCGATGCCGGGCAGTCCGGCGCCGACCAGGACTTTTCGGGCGGCAGCTTTGACCCGAGCGGCGGCCAGGATGCTGACGGCGGCAGCTTTGATCCCGGCGGCGGTCAGGACTATTCCGGCGGCAGCTTTGATCCGAGCGGCCAGGACTACAGCTCCGACCAGGATTTCAGCGGCGACCAGGACTTTGGCGGCGGCGACCTCAACCAGTGCTGAGCACTCGCGACTGTCATTCCCGCGGAAGTCCGAATCGAGGCCATCGATCCGCCTGCGATGCAGTCGTCAAGTAATTATTCGGAAAAGAGACTGTCATTCCAGGACGGCCCACCGGGATGGGCCCGGAACCCATCAACACCTGCTCTGCCAAGATGTTCTTCGCCCGTGTTCATGGGTTCCGGGCTCGCGGGCTGTGCCCGCGCCCCGGAATGACCGATGAGCCTCGTTTGCGGGGACGACGCATTGAAGACCGCTTCGTTGGTTCCTCGCGGGGAGATCAAATAAACCCGGCGCCGCGGAAAGCGGCGATTTCGCTGTCGCTGTAGCCGAGCTCAGCAAGGACGGCGTCGGTGTCGGCGCCCAATTGCGGCGGCGGGGTCTTGATGCTCGGTCCGCCATGGGCAAATTTGAACGCGGCGAGCGGGACCGCAAAGCTGCCTTCGACGCCCGGACCGCCCTCGTGGCGATGAGTGACGCCGCGGGTCGCGAATTGCGGGTCGTGCATGGCTTCGGCGAGCCGGCGCACCCGGGCTGCCGGCACGTGGCGCGCCTGAAAAAATACCTCCCACTCGTCTGCAGTCCGCGTTTTCAGGATTTCGGCGAGGAGGGTGGCCTCGCGATCACGATCGGCGTCGCGTGCGTCGTTATCCTTCTTCGCCATGTCCGGCCGTTCGAGCGCCAGCCACAGCCGGCGCTGCTGGCGCAGGTTGCTGGCGCCGAGCATGACGAGCCCGTCTTTGGCCTCGTAGCAGCTGTTGGTGGCGTGGGC
>DASXMC010000612.1:0-1921 GCA_036495885.1 Allostellaceae bacterium
CCCATGCGATGGTGAGGATGCGCTCGGCCACGACGAAACGGTCGGGAAGTGGCTCGACCGACCCGATCGCCGTATCCATCGCCCGCAGAAGTAGGGCCCTCGTCCGAGGGCATCTTGCCGCCGCTACCGCGTGGCTCTTGACGACTGCAAATCCGACCAGATCCGCGCTACACTCCGTTCCCATCGGGGGTTCCCCCCTGACCCTGAGATAAACCTCGTCGCTACTCGATTTTCTCGGATCTGGAGGCCCAATGCGTCTTCCCGTGTGAGGAATTCGGGGCCAACGGTCGCGATAAGCGTAGGCGATCCAACGATGATCAGCTCCTATACGCCGATGATGCGGTGCCAGCTTCTGTCGACGCATTTCTTGATATCGAAAATGCCGCAGCGGGCGCTTGATGATCTTGTGAAATTTACGACCGTCGCCCAGTTCGAGCCACACCGCGAAATATTCAGCAAAGGCGATCCGGGGGATTGCCTTTATGGCATCCTCGCGGGTCGGGTGCGGATCTTCTCGAGCTCTCCCGATGGGGACGAGATCATGCTCAACGTCCTTGAATCCGGCGAACTGTTTGGTGAGATCGCTTTGCTCGACGGCAGCACGCGGACGGCGAGTGCCGCGGCGATGGAGCAAACGGACTTGATGCGCATCCATCGCGACCATTTCCTGCCCTATATCAGAGCCAATCCCGACCTGCTCCTGAGCATGCTGACTCTGCTATGCAATCGCCTGCGCTGGAGCAGTTCGATGATCGAGGACACCGCATTTTTGCCGCTGCCAGCGCGGCTCGCAAAGCGGCTATTGGTGCTTGGCGAGCATTACCGCCGGCCGGGCACGCAAGCTGTCACCGTACCGCTGTCCCAGCACGAACTGGGAAGCATGGTCGGCGTCAGCCGCGAAACGACCAACAAGCAGCTCGCCATGTGGCGCACGGCTGGGATCGTTGAGACGGCCCCCCGCGCGATAATCATCCGCAACAGCGAGGCGTTGCGCGAACTGATTGGCTGCGCCTGATTACGGGTGGCTGGCCGCCGTGGAGCGCGCGGGTCGCATAAGACGATAAGGTGGATGTGGGTGTTAAGTGCCTATCCCAAACTGGCTGAGCCTCAGAGCGGCCAGCGCCCGGGTGCGGCAGCCGGCCTCCCGCCCCCGCGGCTTGCCCCTGCGCCGGTCCCAGACCTGACGATCTGACAGACGGGGGCGGGCCGGTGATCAGCGCCGCCCAGCGCCACGATAACACCGCACTCGCTTTCCTGGGCTCGGCGCCGCAGTGGCCGGGTGATGGCCAACCTCACCGGGCGGGGCGCCGCCACCGACCCGGCAGTGCCCAGCCCTGCCGTTGGTGCGAGCTAAGGGTTCTGATACCGGCCGTCGGGCCCGCGGTGGTGGTGACGCTTCGCTTTGTGCGCACCGTCCTCGCCAAATCGTAAAAACGAACACCTGCGCTTGCCGATTGGTCCCCGCGGCAACCGGCGGCTTGTGGCAAGCCCCAATGTGTCGACGGCTCTACCCAGTTAATGGACAGCTGTTCTGCTCGATCCGCCACGGCCAATCATGGCGTCAATCGACGCTCCGCAGGTGACCTCGTTACCGAGCGACTAAGCAACCAGCAGGATCTTACCGATGTGCTGACTCGACTCCATTAAGCGATGCGCTTCGGCGGCCTGCGTCAAAGGGAATTGCTGGTAGGTGACGGGGCGCACCTTCCCTTCCTTGAACAATGGCCATACCTTTTCCCGGAGAGCGGCGATTATCGCCGCCTTTTGTTCGACCGGGCGCGGGCGCAAGGTCGAGCCGGTGACGGTCAGATGTTTGCGCTGGATCACGCCGAAATCGGCTTCGACCTTGGCCCCACCCATTAAGGCAACAAAGCAGAGCCGCCCCTCCGGTGCCAACAGGTCGAGTTCGCGCGGGATGTAA
>DASXMC010000613.1:0-3539 GCA_036495885.1 Allostellaceae bacterium
GCGAGCGGCTGGCGCGCACGCGCTTGCCCGATCAGGCGCCGGGCCCGGCATGGGCCTATGGCACCGACCTCGAATACATGCGCCAGCTGCTCGAATACTGGCAAACCGATTTTGACTGGCGGGCGCAGGAGGCGCGGCTTAACGTTTTCCCACAGTGTCGAACCGCGCTCAGCGACATTGACCTGCATTTCCTCCATGTGCCGGGCCGCGGCCCGGCGCCATACCCATTGCTACTGCTGCACGGTTGGCCTGGGTCGGTGTTCGAGTTTCTGGACATCATCCCGCGTTTGACCGATCCGGCGCGGTTTGGCGGCGACCCGGCGGATGCCTTTACCGTTGTTGCCCCATCGCTGCCGGGCTACGGCTTGTCATTCAAGCCGGGTCAGCGCCGCTTCGGCGTCGAGGACATCGCAGACTGCGTCGCCACACTTATGCGCGGCACGCTTGGCTACTCGAAATTTGCGGTTCAGGGCGGAGATTGGGGTGCGATCACGGCCTCGCGCCTCGGTTATGCTCATCCCGACGAGCTGATTGGGATCCATGTCAACCTGCTGGCGATCCGCCGTGAGCGCGACACCTCCATTCCCGCAACGGCCGAGGAGGCGAAATACTACGAAGAAGTCGCTCAGTGGCTCAGGGAAGAGACCGGCTATCAATGGATCCAAGGCACCAAGCCGCAGACCCTGGCATTTGCACTCACCGACTCGCCGGCCGGGCTGGCGGCGTGGATCGTCGAAAAGTTCCGCACGTGGTCGGATTGCGGCGGCAATGTCGAATCGGCGTTCTCCCGCGACCAGCTGCTCGCCAACATCAGCTTCTACTGGTTCACCGGAGCAATCGGTTCGTCGTTTTGGCCGTATTATGCCCGGCTGCACCGGCCCTGGCCGATCCCTGACGGCCACACGGTCGACGTGCCGGTCGGCTATGCCGAATTTCCGCGCGAGATCCTGCGGGCGCCGCGCTCACTGGCGGAGCGGACCTATCGAGATATCCGTCGGTGGAGCACGATGCCGCGGGGTGGCCATTTCGCCGCGATGGAACAACCGGAGGCATTGGCCGGTGACGTGCAGGCGTTCTTTCGGCCATTGCGCGGTTGATTTTATTGCCAAATGATTACGACGATGGCATCGAGCGATGACCCGGACGTCGTTGTTCTCGGATCCGGCACGGCCGGTCTCGCGGCAGCGCTGACGGCTCATGAAATGGGCCTGCGACCGCTCGTTCTCGAAAAGGCGAGCACTTTGGGCGGCCGCACGGTGGATTCCTACGGATTGCTCTGGGTCGGCCGGAACCATCTAGGGCAGGCCGCCGGTTACGGCGACACGCGGGACGAGGTCCTGGCCTATTTGAAGTTTCTCGGCGGTGGCAATGTCGATGACGACCGCCTGGCCGCTTTTGTCGACAGCTCGCCGGAAGCGCTCGAGTTTTTCGAGAGATGCGGCGTCGGTTTTCACATAGTAGGCGGCGTCACCGATCACTATTACGGCAACGCGCCGGGGGCGCATGTAGCGGGGCGAACCGTCGAAGCCGACCTGATCTCGGGCTTCGATCTCGGCGATTGGCGCGAGCGCGTCGCGACACCCGACGTACCCGCTTTTGTGACCGCACAGGAGCAGGTCAGCTGGGGCGGCATCAACAGCTTTTCAGGCTGGGACCCGAGTCTGGTCCGCGAACGTCAGCGCCAGGACATGTGCGGCAAAGGGCTGGGCCTGATCTGTCATTTTCTCAAGCTCCTGCGCGCCCGCGGGGTCGCGGTGCTGAGCGATCAGCAAATAGACCGGCTGGCGATCGACGGCTCGCGGGTGACGGGCGTCGTGCTGCGCTCGGGGGCAATCATCGGCGCACGCAACGGTGTCGTTCTCGCCACCGGCGGCTATGGCGCAAACCCGCAAATGGTCCGCGAGTTCGAGCAGCTCCCCGGCTTTATTCACGAGGCGTCAGGCGTGACGCCGGAATCGCTGACCGGCGACGGCCTTATTCTCGGTGCCGAGGTCGGCGGCATCGTACACAAAATCGAAAACAGCCTGCTGGTCATGCTGGCCTATGTTATTCCGTCAGAGGCGCCGGGCGGGAAAACGACTTGCGTCCACGCTGGGATCGTCGAGCTGTGCAGCCCGCACACGATCGCAGTCAATCGATACGGCAGGCGTTTTGCCGACGAAACCTTCTTCCAGGGGATCGTGCCGCAGTTGCGCCTCTTCGACCCGGCGCGGCACGAATACCCCAATCTCCCCGCTTATCTAATTTTCGACGCGCAATATCTCAGGAAATACTCCTTCGCCAACCGGCCCGTCGGTAGCGCCGTGCCCGACACGGTGGCGCGCGCGGGAAACGTGCCGAGGCTCGCGGATAAACTCGGGATCGACCGCGAGCAGCTCGCGAACACAGTGCGCCGCTTTAACGATTTCGTGCAGACCGGAACCGATGACGAGTTTCATCGCGGGGAGCACCAATGGCGGCTAGCGGCCACGGCAGCGTCGAGCGGCAGCAATCCCAGCCTAGGCACGATAGAAGAGCCTCCATTCTACGGGATCGAGTTGCGACCGACCAGCGGCGCTTCCGTCGGCCTGCTGACCGACCGCCAGGGCCGAGTGATCCACTATCGGCGCCGCCCCATTCCGGGCCTCTACGCCTCGGGCACCGTTGCCGCCGCCACCGAGCAGGGGATTGGCTACCAGGCGGGTTTGTCGCTCGCCTCGGCGATGACGTTCAGCTATCTCGCCGTCCGTGACATGATCGCGGACCGATGAATTTCACGCCAGTGAAGAAACTGACGCCTGCATGTGGCGGCGGAGAGGTTGTGCTCGGTAGCGATCTTGCCCGTCGCTTTACCTTGCCGAGCCGCCATCCCCGAAGCGGAAGCTCGACAGGTTGATGCAGCCCATGAAGCCGTCCTCGTGGTAAACGCAATGCGCCTGCACCGTTCTCAGCGGCTGATCAAACCGATAGCGGGCGCTCAGCCTCGGCCGCTGGGACGCGTCCTCGCGCCATTTGCGTCATTCGCCGACCGCTGCACGTCCGTCTCAGATAAAGAGTACTTTCCGTATGAGTCGCAGTGCGGCCGCCGGGAGCCACGCCGCCGGCACGCCCAGGCGTGCCACCGAAGGGTGTGCTGGCCGTTGTGTGCCTGGACAATCCGCGCGACAATACGAGGGGCAAGGCCCTATGGACTTCACTGCCTTCACTGGGACCCCAGGAGGAATGCCCATGGCGTTTGTCAGATGTTATACCGGCACGGATGGTCAGTCACACTTTGAGGATCTGGACCTGCTCCCACCTGACATGGAGAGGTCAATCGAGCAGGCCGCCAGCAGTATCACCTTCACGCGTTCGCTCAACGGCCGTTTCAGCGATTGGCACAATGCGCCGCGCCGCCAGTACGCCATTTTCCTCTCCGAAGGCCAGATGGAGGTCGTGATCGGCGATGGGACCACCCGGCGGTTCGGCCCGGGAGACACCGTCCTGTTCGAAGACCTCACCGGACAAGGGCACACCAGCCGGAGCGTCGGTGGCGACCGCCTGACCGCTATCGTGCCCTT
>DASXMC010000614.1:0-4610 GCA_036495885.1 Allostellaceae bacterium
CCCTTCGAATTGATCGCGCCGACAACGATCTCACTGTTTAACAACACCACCGCCGCTCCGGCCGTGATGCAGGACGACCGCGCCAAACCCGAGCGCGACCATTATTTTGACGTCAGCGCCACCCAGGTGGTTGTGCCCGGGCTCAGGGTGGGGCTCGACGCCTATTACAAGATTGCCAGCGACCTGCTCGATGAAGGGCAGTTCGGCGCGCCGATCATCCTCACGCCGTTCAACTACCAGAAGGGTTTCGTCAAGGGTGTCGAAAGCACGATCAGCTACGACATGGGCGACTGGTCATTCTACGGCAATCTGGCCATCTCGCGCGCGGTCGGAAAGAACATCAACTCGGCGGAATTCAACTTCGGACCGGACGAACTCGCCTATATCGCCGACCACTTTATCTATCTCGACCATGACCAACACGTTACCGGATCGGCTGGGCTCAAATACCGGCTGCCCCGGACAAAGACGTTGTTTTCAGCCGACCTGACCGCCGGCAGCGGACTGCGCGCCACACCCGTCGGCGGCATCCCCAACAGTGTCGCCCTGCACAATTACGAGCAGGTAAATTTCAGCATCGTGCAGCCGGTCGAAACCGGCATCTACAAGGGCCTCGAACTCCGTTTGGACATAATTAACCTCTTTGATACGGTCTACCAGATCCGCAACGGGACCGGAGTCGGTGTCGGAGCGCCGCAATTTGGGCCGCGCCGCACTGTTCTCGCCGGCCTCACCCAGCGCTTCTGAAGTGCAGCAGCGGAGGGAGGTGCCTTGACGACCGTCGCGGGTGTCTGACATGCGATATCAACAACTAGGCAATTGCTATAATTGCACTATATATTCTGGCCACCCAGTCGTTGTTGTCAGCAAGCGGTCAGAATGTCGATGAAGCGGCGAACGAGAATGTCGATGAAGGGTCGAGAATGTCGATGAACTTGGGGCAGAGGCCTGATCTCTATCCTGATAAAACAGGCAGAACAGGTGGCGCGGGACGGGGAACTGCGCACTGCCGAGGCCCGGCCGCCAAGCTTGCCGGGGCTCAGGCTCGCGGTGAAGGCGCGCGTGCTTGCAGATTCAGTGCTGCAGCAAAAGGAGCGCAGGTCCCGGGCAAACCTCCCGCTAATGCACCCGCCCGGCGGCCGCGACGGTGTCGCGCTGCACCATTCTCGCCGGCATCGGCCAAAGCTTCTGAAATATGCGATCCTGGGCTTTGATCCTGGCTGAACCAAGTTATTCGCAGAGGCTCGCCCGTGTCCGATCCCGCGGTTTCCATGTCGGTCGTCAGCCTGTTCATGCATGCCGATATCGTCGTCAAGGGCGTGCTGTTGCTGCTGCTCGCCGCCTCGGTGTGGAGCTGGGCGGTGATCATCGACAAGCTGTGGCGGCTTGCCGCCGCGAGCCGGGCGGTCGCCGCGCATGAAGCTCAGGTCGCCGCCGCCCACATCACACCCGACTTGCTGGCATCCTCGGGTCGCCGCGATGGCGCCGACGCGGCGGGAGCGGTGTTGTCGGCCGGCTTGGCCGAAAGCGCCGACACGGCGTGGCCGGCACCGGAAAGCTTGATCGAGCGGCGCGAACGTATCGAGCGGGCGATGCGGCTTTCGCTCGGCGCGGAGTTGCGCCGGCTCGAAGCCCGGCTGCCGTTTCTTGCAACTTTGGGCTCGGCCGCACCCTTTATCGGGCTCTTCGGCACGGTGTGGGGGATCATGCGCAGCTTCACCGGGATCGCCGCCGCCAACAACACCAGCCTCGCGGTGGTGGCGCCGGGCATCGCCGAGGCCTTGTTCGCGACCGCGATGGGCCTTGCCGCGGCGATCCCGGCGGTCGTCGCCTACAACAAGATCACCGTCGACCTCGGCCGCTTTGCCGGACGAATGAACGGGCTGATCGGGCGTTCGAGCGCGATCCTCGCGCGCATCCCGTCGGAGACCTGAGCCATGGCTCTGGCAACGCGGCGCGCCGGCGAGAGCGGCGAGGAGAGCTATCAGCCGATGGCCGAGATCAACGTGACGCCGATGGTCGACGTCATGTTAGTGCTGCTGGTGATCTTTATGGTGACGGCACCGCTGCTGATGGTCGGCGTGCCGCTCGATCTGCCCAAGACGCGGGCGGCGGCGATCACCGAGCACAAGGAGCCGCTCATTTTGAGCCTCAACCGCGGCGGCGAAATTTTTATCGGCGACGACAAGGTGGCGGCGGACGATCTCGAAACCCGGCTCGCGGCACTCGCCGCCGAAGATCCGAAACGGGTCGTCTTTGTCCGCGGCGACAAGACGATCACCTACGCGCAATTGATGGACATGCTGAGCCAGGTCAACCGCGCCGGTTTCAGTAAAGTCTCGCTGATCGCCGAGGCGTCCGGGTCAAAGTGAGCGGGTTCAGGCTGCCGCTGGCCTTGTCGCTGGCGGCCCATGCGATCGTGATAGTGCTGCTGGTGCTGCTGCCGGCGCCGGCCCCTCCGGCCGTGCCGTCGCCCGCCGCCGGCGGGATCGAGGTCGCCTTTGCGCCGTCATTGCCGCAGCCGGCGCCCGCACCACAGCCGGTCAAAACCGAACCGGCACTGCCACCGCCTACGCCGGCCCCCCCGCCGCCTCCACCCCCGCCAAAGGTCGAGACGCCGGTGCCTCCGCCGCCGGTCGCGATGGTCGAGCCGCCGCCGCCCGCTCCCGAGGCCTCGGTCGTCGTCCCCGAAGTACTGCCGTTGCCCCCACCGCTCAAGCCTCCGCCCCCGCGACCGCGGCGGCAAATCGTTCGCCGGATCGAACGCCCGGTCGAGCGTCGCGAGACGCCTCGCCCCGATTTAGCCGCCGTACCCCCTTCGCCGGTCGAGCCGGCTCTTCGCGCCGCACCCGCGCCGCCGGCCGCGAGCGCCCCGCAGCAGGCTGCCCTCGCACCGTCGCGGGTGCAATCGCCCGCTCGCTCGGCGGCGGTGAGCCCAGGCTACGAGAGCCTCCTCGGCGAGTGGCTCAACAGCCACAAACGCTATCCCGAGAGCGCACGCGAGGCTGGCGAGCAGGGTCGCGCGCTGCTTCACTTCACCGTCGATCGCGACGGCCGGGTTACCGACTCCGCGGTTGTAAAGAGCTCGGGCTATCCCGATCTCGACGCCGGGCTCGAAGAAATGATGCGCGGCGCCTCACTGCCGCCGTTTCCGGCCGGCATGCCGCAATCGAGCATCAGCGTCACCGTGGCGATCCGCTTCAGCCTCGAGCAATGAGCGGGCGATATGCCCGAATCGGGTTAGGCTACAGGTTCGCTTGCACGGCGTCGCCGGGCCCGACATAGGCGCGGTCCCAATCCGACCACACGCCCAGGACCGGCTGCTCGGGATCGCGGTCGCGCCGCCAGCAGATCTCGTATCCCGGCGGCACGTCGATGATCTTGGTGGAGTTGCTCGGCAGCACGAAGTGGAGAGACGAACCGTAGCCGGGGCCGCGTGAGGCGCAATCCGGGTTCGCCGTGATCACCGCCTCGACATTCGTCGGACCGAAATTGGGGTTGTTGAGCAGCAAGGTTCCAGGCGGTGGCGGCGGCTCTGGCCGCGGTGAGCACGCAGCGAGGCACAACAACATGAGGGGCAACAGGATCGATCGCACAGATTCGCTCTTTCCGCCGGCGGCAACCACGGTCCGGTGGATCCGGGCTGCGGCCGGCGCCCGAACCGCCCCGCCGCTCTCGCGCCGGATTTGATCAAACGGCGCTGACCTTCTACCCAAACGATGGCAAGTACACAATCGACCCTAAAACGAAACCGGCCGGCCTAGAGGCCGCCGAGATATTCCTTCGTCCAACGCTGGTAGTCATCGGCGCGGGTGACCCGCCGCATCAATTCCGGCGAGGCGATGTTTTTGAGGTCGCGCGGCGCCATCCCCTCCCGCAACGCCTTCAAGGTGTCGTAGACCGCCTGCACCGCCGCCGAGAACGGCGCGTGTGTCTGCAACGCGACCCGCACGCGATGCGCCGCCAACCATTCGAGATCACCAAGCTGCCCGCTGCCGCCGCCGAGGATCAGTGGAATCCGAATCGCCCCGGATACCGCCTCGACCGCCTCGACGGTGACACCACCTGCGAGAAACACCGCGTCGACCCCGGCCGCCTCATAAGCCCGGGCCCGCTTGATCGCCTCATCGACATCGGCGATTGCCAACGCGCTGGTGCGGCCGGCAATGACCAGGTTCTTGTCCTGGCGCGCCGACAAAGCCGCTTTCATCTTGCCGACGCCCTCCTCGATCGAGCTCAGCACGGGTTTGCCGTCGCTGCCATAGGGCCGCGGCAGGACCGTATCCTCGATCGACATCGCGCAAATGCCGGCGGTTTCCAGCTCCTCGACGGTGCGCCGCACATTGAGCGCGTTGCCGTAGCCGTGATCGGCATCGACCAACAGCGCCAGATTGCCGGCGCGGCAGAGGCGGTTCGCCTGAGCGGCGAACTCGGTCAAGGTCAGCACCACGAGGTCGGGAGCCCCGAGCACCGACATCGACCCGATCGACCCGGAGAACATGCCGACCTCGAAACCGAGATCCTCTGCTATGCGGGCCGAGATCGCATCGTAGACAGAGCCGGGATGCACGCAACGATTGCCGGCAAGGATCGCGCGAAAGCGCTCGCGC
>DASXMC010000615.1:0-2979 GCA_036495885.1 Allostellaceae bacterium
TGGCGTGAGTTGAGGGCGATGTCGCCGTTCTGGTTGGGGTTCCCGTTGCACCGCCAACGCCTGCTACAGCGCCACTCCGAGGTCCTGATTGCAAAATTTTGGGGTGGCGATGGCTTGGCCGCGGTGACAAAGCCAAACGGAGGATCTGCGCTGATTCGCGCTATCGCAACGTGGTTGTCGAAGTTAGGGCACGCGCCCGATGATCAAAAGCTCTGAACCATAACACGAGATGCGTGCGTCCGCTCGGCCACGCCAGTCGGATGACGGACAAGCTTCTCAAGTAATATCAATCAGTTGTCGGCCCGGTGGGCCAAGAGTCACGAGACATTTCCCGGCAACTTCAATCCAGGTCGTGCCGGCTCAAGTCAATTCGTCATCCAGCCCTCATAGAATTGTAACTTGCTCATGGGAAAGGACGGCCGCGGCCCGAGCCGGACAGTCTTGTCGCATGCCAACGGTTAACAGCGATGTTCTCGCCATTTGAGGCGCATTCGCAGATTTGGGAGTCGCTAACCCCGTCGCTGACCCTCCAAGAAATCTTGTATCGCCCCATTCCGAACCTGGGTCTCAGCGATCGTTGGCTGTTGCGCGCTCTTGCTTTGTTGGGCCGGGCTCGGGTGCGCGTCATCTCCGGCCTCGAATTTATCGATCCGGCGAATGATCCGTTCATTCTCGTCCTTAACCACAGTACCAGGCGCGAATCGCTCCTTGTGCCGGCGGCGTTGCTACTCCACCGTGGCGGACGGCTGATTCATTTCATGGCCGACTGGAACTTCCGCCTGGTTCCGGGGCTCGGGCTGATCTACGGCCGGGCGCAAACCATCACAGTGACGCGCAAATCGGCGCGGCCGCGGCTCCTCAATGCGTTGAAGCCCTGGTATCTCGAACCGTTGCCGGCGGTCGAACGGGCACGCGCCTGGCTCCTCGCCGGGAGGTCGGTCGGCATCTTTCCCGAGGCGCGGGTCAACCGCGATCCTGTTCGGCTGCTGAAGGGCCGGACCGGCGCGGCTTTCCTGTCGCTCGAAACCGGTCTGCCGATCATCCCGGCCGGCATCTACCTGCCGGATGCGGAAGCTGAGCAGGCGCCACAGCGCGCGATGCTCGAAATCCGCATCGGCGCGCCGCTCAACCCGCCGCCGCTGACCCGCTCTCGGGCACCAATCGCCGACCTGCGTGCCTGGCACGCAACTATCATGGCCGAAATCGCTCGGCTCTCAGGCAAGGCATGGATCTATGCAGGGGGAGAGCAAAGATGCGCCACAATGCCTTGATCACCGCACGCCGCGTAATCGACGAGACCGATCGGCGTCGGGCTGTCGAGATTCTCGCATCAACCTACCATCGCGAAAAACATTGGGTCACCGACCCGGCGGCGCAGATCCCGGCGGGCGATCTGGAGCGCAGTGATATCGCCTGGTTTATCGCCACGCCGGGGGATTGTGCGGCGGGAACGCTGCGCGTCTGGTACGACCCGACTTATACGCAGTACGCAGCATACGGTCTCAAGCTGCTCGATCCGGCATTGCGGATCGAAGAGTTTATGCGCCGCAACCGCATCGCCGAAGTCGCCCGCTTCGCGGTCAAAGCGGAGTTCAGAGGCCAGCTCATGATTGCTGCAGCGTTGATGCGCGCCGCCACCGAGGAAGCGGTGGCGCGCGGTTACACGCACCTTGTAACCGATGTGTTCGAGGATGACCCGCACTCCCCTTACCATTTCCATACGAAAGTGCTGGGTTTCTTGCCGGTAGCAACGCACGATGTCGGCGAGTTGCATTGCCGCAGTCGGCGCATAACGCTGGTCCTTGACATCAAACTCGCCTACCAGCGGATGGGGAAGAGCGGCAATTGGCTGTTCCGCTATTTGACCCGCACATGGGACGACTCGCTGCATCGCCGCCTTGCCTGCGAAGAGCCGTGTGCGCCGATACGCCAGCATCAGGACGATGACGAGAGCGGCTCGAGACGCCCGCGACGCTGCGCTGAAATCACCATTGGCTGATGGCGACCCGTTCGATTATTGCTACTCAAGCGGTCCCCTCTGCTTTTCGCTCCGCGGGCATCGCCGGATGGCGCGTGCGGAAGACGATCTCAATTACGAGGTGGGGACGCTTGCCATCTTTGAGCTTGCCCCGATCCGGTGGTTGATGAGGCACCCCAGGGTGCGGCGTCAACGATGACCGAGCGCCTCTTCGAGTTGCGCCTTGTTCATTTTCGAGCGGTTGGGGATATTGTGCCGGCGGGCTTCGGCATAGAGCGCAGCGCGCGTGTCGCCGTCACGGCTCGCTCTTTTGCCGCCCCCCGATTTGGCGGCCGCCCGACGATATGATTGCTCGGTCGCGCGATGGCCTTCGCGCTCGTCCTGATAGGTCTCGCCGCGCCGCTCCTTGTCCTTGGTGCGCCGCAAGTTCCGGGCGTTTGTTTGACTGCTCTCTTCTCTGGAGGCGCCGGCCTCGTGCAACGCAATCGCGATGGCTTGTTTCGGGTTCTTGACTTTGCGCTCACCGCGGGCCGTTTTCAGCTCGCCATGCTTGTATTCGTGCATGACGCGCTGGACCGTTTCTTTCTGACGTGGCGATTGGTGACTGGCCATAAGGGAACCTCCCCAGATCTGGCGCGCGCCCATGCTGCTCGCGGTCGAGCGCTTCTACGAGCCGGACGCCTTGTGGGCTGCCTCGGTTCCCCCTCGCTCGTAAAAAAATTGCAGATCACCCGCTCCGAGAGTCACCCGGTCCGGGCGGAAGGGAAGCCGGGAGGACATCGGCGTTCTCGCGGCCGGCAAAAAGCGGCCGAAAATGGATTGTGCCAGGTCGCAAGCGGGGGGCGCTGCGGTGATGCGGAACGCGCGCTGGAACCGCGCGTTCGATCGGCATCACGTGTTGCGGGCCGCCTGGCTGCAGGCACCGCAGCGCCAATGGTGCTGATTGAAGCGGAGCGAATGATGGTTGTCGATCTTGCTCATCCTTTGCCGCCGGTCTTTTC
>DASXMC010000616.1:0-19496 GCA_036495885.1 Allostellaceae bacterium
TCGCAAGCGCGAGGATCAGCACGACATGCCTATCACGCCCTTTGCGACAATCCTCGACGCCGCACGCACGCGCCACGGCGCCGCCGCCGTCGAGGCGCGGCTGCCGCGGCCGAAATCCCCCGAAGAGCTCGCCGGCACGCCCGACGACCGCTACCTGTCGCAGATGTCGCTGCGGGTCTTCCGCGCGGGGCTCAAGCACAGCCTCGTCGACGCCAAATGGCCGGCCTTCGAGGAGGCTTTCGCCGCGTTCGACCCGCGCCGCGTGCGGGCGATGTCGGATGAGGCGATCGAGGCGCTGCTCGGCAACGCCAAGCTGATCCGGCATTTCGGCAAGCTCAAATCGGTGCGCGACAACGCCGCCGCGATGATCACAATTGCCGACGAACACGGCAGCTTTGGCGCCTGGCTCGCACGCTGGCCGTGCAGCGACATCGTGGGATTGTGGGAGGCGCTCGCCAAGCGTTTCAGCCAAATGGGCGGCAATTCCGCTCCGACCTTCTTGCGCATGGCCGGCAAGGACACCTTTGTCCTGACCCCTTCGGTGACGACCGCGCTCAAGCATTGGGGAGCGTTTCAGCGGCCGCCGAAAAACCGCAAGGACCGCGAAGCCGTCCAGGCCTGCTTCAACGTCTGGGCAGCCGAAACCGCGCGGCCGCTCTGTCAGCTGAGCCTGATTCTCGCCGCCTCGACCGACGATTAGTGCCCGAGGAGCTTCGCCAGCCCGAGCATCGCGCCGAGGATCAGCGCGAAGACGCGGCTCAGAATATCGGACTTAATGGCTTCGACCCTGGCCTCGAGGCGCAACGACTTCGCTCGGCGCGGATCGCGGCAATCTCCGCCTTGAGCTCGGCACGCAGTTCGGCAAGTTCCGCGTTGAGCTCACCGCGGATCCGGGAACGATCGAATTTGGTTGCGAGATCCGCTGCCTCGGAGGCGTCCTGAACCGTCGGAACACGGCTTCGGCCTGCGTCTTGCCGAACCCGGCTGCGCGCGACCGTTTCGCCAAAATCGCGCTCGGTCGTGACAGCGCTGTCACAGCGAATGCGCAAACCGCCGTTTTCCCGCAATTACCGCGGCGATTGGCCACATTCGGCAGTCAGATCGCACCACGCTGCCCACCGGCGGTTATCGGAATTACCGGATATGCGGCCTCGCGCAGCCGCTCGATCGCATGATAGATAAAGTCCGGCAGGCGGGCTCCGCCGGTCAGGGTCCTGCCGACATTGCTCAGGACCCAGCGGATCTCCTGGGCCCAAGCCGAGGGAATTTTGCGAAGCGCGGCATCCGCCGTTGGCTCGCAAGCGGGAAGGCCTTTTCTTACATATGCGCTCTGTGCTAGCGGACGCCCATATTGTAAGCGATCTCCCGAATGGCATTGAGCGGGACCGCGCGGAGAGAGATGGCAATGCAGAGCCAAAGCCGATTTTTCGACGATCTCGCCCGCGTCGCTGCGGGTGCCGTCGGGACGTTGTCGGGGGTCAGGAGCGAAGTCGAATCGCGCCTGCGCGAACAATTCGAGCGCGTGCTCGGCGGCATGGATCTGGTGACCCGGGACGAATTCGAGGCGGTCAAGGCGATGGCGGCAAAAGCCCGCAGCGAGCAAGAGGATTTGGCAAAACGGGTGGCCGAACTCGAGGGTTTCGTGGCCGCCATGCGCGAGGCAAAGGCCGCACCCGGTGACCCGGCCGCTGATCCTACTCTGTTTGAACCACCCATTGCTGATACTCCCCTTTGAAGAGATTTTTGCGTCGCGCTAGGGAGCGTTCGATGACGTCCGTTGCCACCTCCGAACCAGTCGCCTTTTTCGGCAATCCGATCGATCTCGTCGAAGAGATCGTTAACGCCAACCACTGGGCCCACGACCGGGCCAGTGAAGAGGAGCTGGTGGTCGAGATTTCCGGCCGCTGGTGCGACTATCGCCTGTATTTCGTCTGGCAAGAGGAGCTGTGCGCGATGCACTTCTCTTGCGGCTTTGACATGAAAGTGCCGAAGGGCCGGCGCGCCGCCGTCTTCGAGTTGTTGGCGCTGGCAAACGAAAAGCTATGGCTGGGCCACTTCGATCTGTCGAGCGACGACAATTCGCCCGCGTTTCGCCACGCCGCATTATTGCGCGGGATCGGCGCGGGCAGCGCCGAACAGGTCGAGGATCTAGTCGATATTGCGCTATCGGAATGCGAGCGCTTTTACCCCGCCTTCCAGCTCGTTCTTTGGGGCGGTAAACGGCCGCTCGAGGCAATCGCCGCAGCGATGATCGACCCGGTCGGAGAAGCTTGATAAAAGGCAATGCGCCGTGGCTGCCGAACTGCCTTCTTCTCAAGCGACGCTGGTCCTGGCCGGGTGTGGCAAGATGGGATCGGCGCTGTTGCGCGGGTGGATCGCCAGCAAACCATCGTGGCGCTTTTTTGTGGTCGAGCCTGAAGGGCCGCCGCCCGAGTTGGCTGCGGCGTCCGCGGTCGCTTGGTTTCGCTCGCCACAGGAAATACTCGAAGAAGCGGCACCTGCTGCCGTCCTCTTCGCGGTCAAGCCGCAATTGATGGACGACGTCCTCCCCCACTATCGCCGTTGGGCAGGTGCGCAAACCCTGTTTGTCTCGATCGTTGCTGGCTGGACCATTGCCGGTATTACCGTCCGCCTTGGTGCCGCTCCGGTGATTCGAACCATGCCGAACATGCCGGCGGCAATCGGCCGGGGCATCACCGTAGCCTGCCCCAACGAGCGGGTGTCAACAGAGCAACGCCAGCTGTGTGACCGGCTGCTTGCTGCGGTCGGCGAGAGTGCCTGGGTTGAGGACGAAGCGCTGCTCGATGCGGTGACGGCTGTTTCAGGCAGCGGTCCCGCTTATGTGTTTCTGCTGATCGAGGCGTTGGCGGAGGCGGCCGAGCTTTCGGGGCTGCCGCCCGACCTTGCCTTGCGGCTTGCCCGCAGCACCGTGGCTGGCTCGGGTGAGCTGGCGCGGGTTTCGAGCGAGAGCCCAGCACAATTGCGAGAAAGCGTGACGAGCCCGGGCGGCACCACGCGTGCAGCGCTCGACGTGTTGATGGCCGGGGACGGGCTCGTGCCGCTGATCCGGCGGGCGGTTGCCGCTGCCGCGGCGCGCTCGCGCCAGCTGGCGAGCTGAGTTGTGTGACCAGAAGCCGGCGCAGAAGTGGCACCCCCGTCGATCGCGATGCACCGGCGGCATTGCCCAGTGAGGCCGACCGGATCATTGATGCCGCATTCGCCAGCATCCCTACAGAGGGATGGCGGCGGCTGTCGCTCGCCTCGGTTGCGGCCGCCTCGGGCTTGCCGATCCTTAACGTCTACCACCATTTCCACTCAAAGCAGGCGATCCTGCGCGCCTTTATGCGGCGGATTGACGAAGCGGTTCTTGCCAACCCGGCTGCAGCCGAAGAAGGCGAGCGGGCGCGCGACCGGCTGTTCGACTTGATCATGCGGCGTTTCGACGCACTGGGACCCTACAAAGCCGCGCTCGAAGTATTACGTCGCGAGCTGCCTTTCGACCCTCCGGCGATGTTTGTCACCGGGTGCGCGTTGCTGCGATCGGTGCAATGGATGCACGAGGCTGCCGACATCGCAACCCACGGGATTCGCGGCCAGATCGCTGTGAGGTTAACAAGTGCAGCATATTTAGCTACGATGCCAGTATGGCAGCGGGATGCTTCGGCCGACCTCGGCCAGACCATGGCGGCGCTCGACGCGCGGCTGCGCCGGATCGAGCGCTGGCTGACCCAAGTTCGCGCAACGGTAGGGCTTGGTCCGGCGCGTTCTGCCTAAAATTTGCTGCACTGCAAAAAAGTGTGCTTGACGACGATCGGCTGACCGCCGATATTTTGGGCGTTGTGCAGCGCACAATCGATCCCCTGAACCGAAACCCCCTGAACGGAACCCAACCATGGCTGAAGCCCGCCCGAGCTTTTTTGACTTTGATGTGACCAAAATGATCACCGATTTCCGGTTTCGTCCGTTCGATGTCGAGGCAATGATGGCTTGCCAGCGCCGCAACATCGAGGCCTTTAGCCAAGCCAATCAGCTCGCAGTCGAAGGCGCGCAGGCAGTAGCACGGCGACAGATCGAAATGGCTCGCCAAGCGTTCGAGGACGTCTCGTTCCTCTTTCGCGAGCTGGCCCAACCGGCATCGGCCGAGGATCGCATTGCCAAGAACACCGAATACGCAAAGCAGATGCTGGAGAAAAGCGTTACTCACGGCCGCGAAATTACCGAGCTTGCCGCCAAAGCCGGGACAGAGGCTGCCGATGTGCTGCGCAAGCGCGCGAGCGAGACCCTCGACGAATTCCGTGAGATGGCAAAGCAGCAAGCTGCGCGCTGACCCTTTATGCAAGGCCGCGCCCGTGCCGCGGGGCGGCCCTCTCATTCGCCGCTAACGGTTCCCCCTCCGAACCGCTAAGAGGATTATCGCGGCAGGTGCAAGCGGGCGCGCAGGCCTCCGTAAGGCGATGTTTCCAACTGAACATCACCGCCATGGCCGCGGGCGACGTCGCGTGCGATGGTGAGCCCGAGCCCGACCCCGCCGGTGGATGGGTTGCGCGAACGATCCAGGCGCACGAACGCTCTGAAGACCCGATCGCGGTCGGCCACCGCGATCCCCGGGCCGTCATCATCGACCAATATGTCGAGACCGTCGCTACTCGCAGCGGCTGTCAACCAAACGTGGTTGCCGTAACGCCGCGCGTTGTTGACAAGATTAACGAGGCAGCGTTTCAGCGCATTGGGCCGGACCGGCAGCAAATATTCTGGCGGTGCAACGAGCGAGAGCTCAGTCCCTTCCCGCCGAATTGACACAACGACATCTTCCAACAGCAGCGACAAATCGGTCTCGACCGGCATTTCGCTACCCTCGCCGCGCGCGAAGTCAAGATAGCCGAGAACCATATGCTCCATCTCGGCGACGTCGGATTTCAGCTCCTCCACCGCCGGGTCATCGCCGAGAATTTCCAAGGCGAGCTTCATCCGCGTCAGCGGCGTGCGCAAATCGTGCGACACCCCGGCCAACATTTGGGTGCGCTGGCGGATCTGGCGCTGGATTCGGTCGCGCATGGTCATGAACGCAACCGCCGCCTGGCGGACTTCGATAGCGCCCTCGACTTTAAAAAACGGCACGTAGCGGCCCTTCCCAAAATTGTCGGCGGCCGCCGCGAGCCGTCGCAAGGATTTAACCTGATTTCGCAGGAACAATGTCGCGATCGCCAGCAAGACCAACGACGACCCGACCATCCACATGACAAAGATGTAGGTCGTATAGCTGTAGAGCAGGTTCCACGGCACCTCGGCGATCAATATACCGCGGCGCAACTGCACCTCGATCCGCAAACCGTTCGGATCGTCGAGGTCGTCGATCCGCCAGGGCAGATCGACTCGCGCCTTCATCGCCTGGGTCAACTGGTTTTCGAGCCGGGTGTCGCCGGGCGGTATTGCCGGCTGCAAATGCGCACCGCGCGCAAGAGTGAAGTGGAGATCGGTCAATCCCCCGGCCCGCGCCAACAGCCGCCCGATGGCGGCCTCCGAGCCGGCGTGATCGATCGCTTCGATCATCAGCCCGACATCACTGACCACACCGTTCGCCAGCCGCCACGATATCGCCCCCCAATGACGATCGTAAAAAATCCAGGTTGCGATCGCCTGCAGCAGCAACAGCGGCATCACGACGATCAACAGCGAGCGCCCGAACATTGTCCGCGGCAGCACTCGCTTGATCCAACCGCGGGGTTGGATTTCGCGCCGTCGCCAGGCTTCGGTATCAGCCTCGTCCGGCGGCTCTATGGTCGCCCGCACCAGCGGCGCGTCAATCCGGCTTGAGGACATAGCCCGTGCCGCGCACGGTCTGCAGATAACGGGGAAAACGCGGATCACGCTCGATCTTGCGCCGCAGCCGTGTCATCTGCACGTCGACATTGCGGACATTGCCACTGAATTGAGTCGAAAGCGACAACTCCTCACGCGATACCGCAGCACCCGCTTTTTCCGCCAATCCAGCAAGCAGCGCCGTCTCAGCCGCGGTCAAATGAATCGCCTCGCTGCCGCGAAACAGCTCGCTGCGAACGAGATCAAACCGGCAGCCGCCAAACCGGACCTCGCGCTGCGGTGCGTCGACCATCGGCCGCCGTTGCAACAACTTGCGGATACGCAACACCAATTCGCGAGGTTCGAAAGGCTTGGAGAGGTAATCGTCGGCCCCGAGTTCGAGTCCATTGACCCGATCCTCAGGCTCGGCCATCGCCGTCAACAACAGCACCGGAAGCCGGCGCTCGCGGTGCAAGTCGCGTGTCAGATCGAGACCGCTTTCGCCCGGCAACATCACGTCGAGCACCATCAGATCAAAGGCAAAGCCGCCAAGCTGCTTGCGTGCCTCCCCGGCATCGGCTGCAGTTGTGACGCGGAACCCGTTTTCCGAGAGATACCGGCGCAGCAATGCGCGCAGGCGAGTATCGTCGTCGACGACCAGCAGATGGGGTTCGAGATCACTCATCGAAGGGGACCATATCGCGTTGCAGCACTTAGTGCTCGTCACCCGAATCGCGGTCAAAGCGGCCGCGGTCGCGGGGATCGGCAATAATCGACAACATCACCTTGCGAAATCCCGCGACAGCGGCGGCTCCCGCTTGACGATAGGCCTCGCCCACTCGGGCGCGCTGCGGTGCTGAAACCTCACGTTCGAGCGCGCGGCCTTCGGCGGTGAGCTCAAGCAGCCGCTGACGCCGGTCATGCTGACCCGGATATTGGGCGACAAAGCCTTGCTGAACCAATTCGCCCAACACCCGGCTCAAACTCTGTTTAGTGATTTGGAGTATGCCGAGCAGTTCGCTGACGGTCATCTGCGGATGACGCCCGACAAAATGGATCACGCGGTGATGGGCCCGGCCAAAGCCATAGCGCGCCAGGACCGCATCAGGCCCTGCGACAAAGTCGCGATAGGCGAAAAACAGCAGTTCGACCCCCTCCCTGATTTCATCCTGGCTCGCCAAAGGCGGCTCGGAGCATCGCTTTATGTCAGGCATGTTGACTTATCTCGCAACCTTGCTTATGGTTCGAGCGTCAACCGTATATAAGGTCCTTGGTCGCGACCGGCTTTTTCTGCGACCGAGCCGGTGACGATTGCGATGCGAGGAACGCGCATGTCTCTGATCCCCTTCGACGACCGCGACGGCTTTATCTGGTATGACGGCCGCCTCGTTCCCTGGCGCGAGGCCAAGTTGCATGTGCTGAGCCATGGCCTCCATTATGCAAGCTGCGTGTTCGAAGGCGAGCGTGTCTATAACGGCAGTGTCTTTCGCCTCGACGATCACAACGAGCGGCTGAGGCACTCAGCAAAGATCCTCGGGTTCGAGGTCCCGGCAAGCATGGACGATCTTGCGCGAGCGACCCGGCAGGTTATTGCTTCGAACAACATCATCGATGGCTATGTGCGGCCGATCGCCTGGCGCGGCGCTGAGCAAATGGGGGTTTCGGCGCAGGCCACCAAAATTCATCTGGCGATGGCCGCCTGGGACTGGCCCGCCTATTTCTCACCCGAAGCGCGCGCCAAGGGCATTCGCATGAAATGGGCACCGTGGGCGCGCCCGGCACCCCATACCGCACCGACTCAAGCCAAGGCGGCCGGGCTCTACATGATCTGCACGATGTCAAAGCATGATGCCGAAGCCGATGGCTGCGACGATGCGCTGATGCTCGACTGGCGCGGCCAGCTCGCAGAAGGCACCGGCGCCAATCTTTTCCTGGTCATCAACGGGGAATTGCATACCCCGACGCCGGATTGCTTTCTGAACGGTCTCACCCGCCAGACCGTGATCGCCCTGGCCGAGAAACGCGGCATCAAGGTCATCGAACGGGCGATCATGCCCGAGGAGCTGGCGAAAGCGGACGAGGTGTTTCTGACCGGCTCCGCCGCCGAGGTTACCCCGGTCGCTGAGATCATCGGCGACCGCGCCCAATACCGCTTCACCCCCGGCGCGATCTGCCGCCTGATGTGGGAGGACTACGACCACGCCGTCGGCAAAAAGGTCGCCGCGACCGCCGCTTAAAGCATGAAGTGGATTGGCGCAGCAAGGCGAGGTTCATGAGCGAGGAGCGTGCCGATCTTATCCTGAACATGCTGCGGGCAATCCGCGTCGAATAGTCGGCGCAGCGCGAAAGGCTCGACGAAATCATTGTCCGGTTAGGTAGGCTCGAACGCGAGGTCGCCGGCCTCCACGTTGATTACGCCGGCTTGTCGGTGCGGCTGGACAATCTCGATCGCCGCGTCGGACGAATCGAGCAGCGACTGGAATTGGTTGAGGTTCCGACATCCAGCTGACGCCCGTCCGTCAAGATTGCTCTGACGGGCTCACCCGATCCTTTTCAGCACTTCCGGACTGATCCACATTACCGCCTGCTGCGGCAAAGAGAGGCGGCGATGGCACCCTTCTACAGTCCGAAGGCAGCGTTGTTCAAAGCGTTTCCAAAAATGAGGGACCTTTCCAAGCAAGTCAATCAGACCATGGAAAATGCCGAAAAAGAGTTGTCGAAGCGAGAGCTTCGCGGCTGCGACACAAGCTTTCCCAGGGCACGTCATGCCGAAGCCGAGTGGCGGATCAACTGTACAAACGACTATGAGGGAGCAGTTTACGCCGTCGAGCAGTTGAAAAATTCGCTTGAGATTTCCGATCCGCTAGACGCGCTCGAGCAGGACGATGAGGGCAGCTTTGCGCCAGGAACGGGTGTTTGGTTTATCAAACTCGACAGATCGACCGATCAGTTGCTCGCCAGGCAGTGGCCATGGCCACGCCCGTCTACCTTCCTGGAGCGCATCAATGGCCCGATCCGAATGGTCACCTATCTGCAGGACCTCTGCTGGTCGGACGTCGAGCGTTGCGGACGGGATAATCGAAAAGAATTAAACCTCGCAGTCTCGGTCATCGTCCGTCTTATATACAACGGCGGACAAGCGGGCTATCTCAGCGGCCCTGGTTTCGTGCCGGTACTTGAACGCTTCATCCGCGACTGGCAGGATCCCGATAGCGGGTTCTTTGGCATGACCTATATGGTCGAGAACGGCCGCACTATTACGATGCCGGACCTAAGTCTAACCTTTCATATGGTGCGATACGCGCCCCACCTCGTCCGATGGTGGCCCTCGCTGATAGACACACTGCTGGCAATAAGGGAAAGCACGTACCCACAGGGCTGGCTCGACAAATCGGGCATGACGGACCACAACAACTATGACGTGGTAGAGTTGTTTCAGCGCGGGTGGAACAAGATGCTGCCAAGTCAAAGGTGTCAGGCTGCCTTCCACATTAAAGAGATGCTCAATTGGTGCCTAGAAAATTCAGTCGACGACGACGGGATCTTAGCTAATCCCGATAAAGGCGACCCGATACCCGAATCGTATTACTTCGCGGCAGCATTTCTGGATACCATCGGATTTTTCGACTCGTCGAAAAAGTTCTGGACGAACGATAACCTGCAGAGCCCGGATTCAAGAAAGCGCGGAATGATCGCCAAACTCAAGCGGTTCAATCAGGATTTTACGGTGATCGACAACACGCTTGAGCGGCTCGGCGTCAATCATCGACCCTGGTCAAACGCCATTCTTTAGTTGGATAGGCCGGCCGACTTCGGAAAGGAGCCGTGAAGCTGCCGTCGCGGCCCGGAGAAATCTCAATGTCGCCAGCGCTCTCTCGCGCGGCGGTCGGCATGGCGCGACTCGACCCAGCGTTCGCCTTGGGGCGTTTCCTCGCTTTTCCAGAACGGGGCGTCGGTCTTGAGCCAATCGATCAGGAAATGGCAGGCGGCAAGTGCGGCTTCGCGATGCGGCGATGCAGTGGCGACAAGCACGATGCGGTCGCCTGGATCGAGCCGGCCGTAACGGTGAATGATCAACGAGGCGTCGAGCGGCCAGCGGCGATGGGCTTCGAGCTCGATCTCGGCAAGCTTTTTCTCGGTCATGCGGGGATAATGTTCGAGGGTCAGCGCCGAAACCTGGTCGCCGCCGCCCAAATCGCGCACCAGCCCGACAAAGCTCGCAACACCTCCGATGCGATGATCGCCGGCGGAGAGCCGGTCGAGTTCGACACCGACATCGAAATCCTCGCGCTGGACACGGATCATTGCGTCAGCCCCCGGTCACCGGCGGAAAAATTGCAACTTCGTCGCTGTCCTCAAGCGGATGTTCACGCCCAACATACTCCTGATTGACCGCAAGGCGGATGACCGAGAGATCGCGCAACGCGTCGGCATAGCGCGGCCCGCGCCCTTGCAGCCAAACCAGCAAATCCGCCACATCGCGAATTTCCGGCGGCAACGCCAGCTCTTCCTCAGCGCAGCCGATGCGGGCGCGCAGCCAAGCGAAATAAAGAATCTTCACCCGAAAACCTCGGAAAACGGCAGAAACTCGACCATATTCCCGCCGGCCAAGTCGCCGATCTTCTCATCGAGAACGACCAAGCCCTCCGATTCGACGATCGACGACAGGATGCCGGCGCCATCACGCGGATATTTGAAGGCGATCACCGCGTCTCCGTCGCGTTCGAGGCGGGCACGCAAATATTCGCGCCGCCCCGGTTTTTTGCGGTAGGAAAATCCGGCGCGAACCGGAAGGCTGCGCGGCGCGCTCGCCGAGGCCCCCGCGAGCTTCAGAATCAGAGACCGGGCCAGCACCGCGAAAGTCACCGCAACTGCAACCGGGTTGCCGGGCAATCCGATCAGCGGCACTGCGCCCACCTGGCCGAGTGCCACCGGCCGCCCTGGCTTGATCGCCAGCCGCCAGAAATGCAACGAGCCGAGGCGCTCGACCGCGGCCTTGACATGATCCTCCTCGCCGGTCGATACCCCACCCGAGGTCACGATCAGATCGTGATCGGCGGCGGCGACCGTCAGCGTGTCGACGAGTGCTGCTTCGCGGTCGGGCCGAATCCCAAAATCGCTGACCACGCAACCGAGCCGCTCCAGCAAAGCCGCGAGCATAAACCGGTTCGCGTCGTAGATCAT
The DNA here is from genome assembly GCA_036495885.1 of Allostellaceae bacterium. Lineage (GTDB taxonomy): Bacteria > Pseudomonadota > Alphaproteobacteria > ATCC43930 > CGMCC-115725 > AP-15. The sequence continues at coordinate 10,984 of DASXMC010000616.1, forward strand.
GCCGGCGGGCAATCCGGTCCCGGGCTCGCGCACTTCGTCGCCGGTCGACAACAGCGCCACCCGCAGCCGCCGGTAGACCTGCAACTTGCGGCTGCCGAGAGCCGCAGCAAGGCCAATTTCCGCCGGCCTCAGCCGCCGGCCGCGAGCGAGTGCCATTTCACCCTGCTTGACGTCCTCGCCGGCATGGCGCCGGTTAGCGCCCTTGCGGATCCCGGGCTTCAGCTGCACCCGCCCATCTGCGGCGACGCAATCCTCCTGCATCATCACGGTGTCGGCCCCCGGCGGCATTGCTGCACCGGTGAAAATGCGGATCGCCTCACCCGGTCGGATCGCATGGCCGAGCGGATGGCCGGCTGCGGCGCGGCCGCCGATCGGCATTTCGGTCGCCCCGTCCGGCATCATATCGCAATAGCGAACGGCATAACCGTCGACCGCGCTGTTGTCGTGAGGCGGCAGGTTAATCGGCGCTATCAGATCGCTCGCCAATATCCGGCCGGCCGCGGCGCGCAAGGGCACGGTTTCGGCAGCGACAACGGCGCCAATGCGTTGGCCGATCCGAACGAGCGCATCCTCGACGCTCAACAACGCGGCGCCAAAGGCAAAGCAATCATCGCTCAGCTGCGCCATGGCATCCCTCCGTCATCGTAGCGGAGAATGAATTCGGCAATGAGTTCGGGACGGCCGAGCGATAGCTGCGGCAGCGCCAACCCCGGCAGCTCCTGATCCGAGGCGACCGCCACCACGAATGGCTCGTCGGGATGGAGCGGCGGTTTGCCGAGGGACGGGCGATAGACCTCGATCTTGGGGTGAGCGTGCCGCTTGAAGCCTTCGATCAGCAGCAAGTCGACCGGTGTAATCCGTGGCAACAGCGCGTCGAGGCTGGGTTCCGGCTCCTCGCGCAGTTCGTGCATCAGCGCCCAACGACGCTGTGACACAACCATCACTTCGCTGGCGCCAGCCTGACGATGGCGCCATGAGTCCTTGCCCGGCTGATCGATGTCAAAACCATGATGGGCATGCTTGATCGTGGACACAGTCAGGCCGCGGGCGACGAATTCGGGGATTAGCGCCGTCACCAGGGTGGTCTTGCCGCTCCCGCTCCATCCGGCGAGGCCAAAGATGCGCACCGTCGCTCCGCCCTACGCCGTCATTTGGGGATTGATCGGCCTTGCGGCAACGCGCCGCTAGGCCGGACGGCGAGATTTCCCGCGGTCGATCGCATCGGCGCGGCGCGGCCGGGTGATGTGCGGCAGCCCGGCTTGCAGGTAGTCATACCCGGTAACTAGGGTGAGCAACGCCGCAATCCACAGCAAAGTCTCGCCAATCGCGCTGACTGGAAGAAGCCTCGGGCCGGCATCGCCAACGATCAAAAATCCGATCGCAATCATCTGGATCGTGGTTTTCCATTTGGCAAGCCGCGACGCCGGCATCCCGACGCGCAGGCCGGCGAGATATTCGCGCAACCCCGACACTAGAATTTCGCGGCACAGGATCACCAGCGCTGGAAATACCGCGCCAGCGGAAAGCCGTCCGAAGGTCGTCAGCATAAACAATACCGCCGAGACCAGAAGCTTGTCCGCGATCGGGTCCAGAAACCGGCCGAGTTCGGATTGCTGGTGCCAGCGCCGCGCCATGTGCCCGTCCAGCCAATCGGTGAGGCCGGCCGCCGAAAACAGCGCACAGGCAAACCAACGGGCATAGTCGCCGTGCACATAAAAGCTGGCCACGACCGCCGGTATGACCAGGATGCGGGACAGCGTCAGCAGGTTAGGCAGGCTGGTCAGTGTCACGCGCACTCCCGGGGAACGGAGCATTAGTGGGTGAACAAGGCATCTTAGCCATCGGCATGAAAATGATCATAAATCTTTTTGGCGACAATTTTGCTGATGCCGGTCACCCGTTCGAGTTCGCCGAGACCGGCGCGGGCGACGGCGCGAGCAGAGCCGAAGTGATGCAATAATGCCCGCTTGCGGCGGGCGCCGACACCGGCAATCTCGTCGAGCGGCGAACGGCCGATTGCTTTTGCTCGCCGGGCCCGGTGGGTCCCGATCGCGAAACGGTGCGCTTCATCGCGCAAGCGCTGAAGAAAATACAAAATCGGATCCCGCGGATCGAGCGAGAATGGCGCGCGCCCGGGAATGAAAAAGCGCTCACGTCCGGCATTGCGGTCGGGACCCTTAGCAATCCCGACGATCGCAACATCGCCAATGCCCAATTCGTCCAGCACAGTTTGAGCGATGTTCAACTGCCCCTGGCCGCCGTCGATCAGCACGAGGTCGGGCCAGCCGCCCTGCTCGCGCCCCGGATCTTCTTTCAGCGCGCGGGCAAAGCGACGAAGCAACACCTCGCGCATCATTGCGTAGTCGTCGCCACCCGCGATCCCACCCTCCATCGGATCTATTTCCCTCTCCGCCGCCTGAGGCGGAGAGGGTGGGATGAGGTGGGGGACTCCCCAGCGGTTGCCTGCACCCGCCTCGCCCTCCCCGTCACAGCGCGACGGATCCTCTCCCTCTCCCCCCTTAGGGGCGGAGAGGGCATTTTGATCGGCGATGCTCGCACGCCTTGCCGATCCGACCCCGCGAATGTTGAATTTTCGGTACGCGCCCTTGATCAGTCCTTCGGGCCCGGCGACGATCATTGCACCAACCGCGTTGGTGCCCTGGATGTGACTGTTATCGTAAACCTCGATGCGGTTGGGCGCGGCATCGAGGCCAAAGGCGCTCGCAACGCCTTCCAACAGCCGGCGCTGCGAAGCACTTTCGGCGAGCCTCCGGCCGAGCGCCTCGCGGGCGGCGGCAATCACCCGCTCGACCAGCTTTTTCTTGTCGCCGCGCCGCGGCACCGTTAGCGTCACTCGCCCGCCGCCAAGTGACAGCGCCTCCTCGACCAGCGGCTGCTCGTTCAAGGGGTGGCTCAGCAACACCAGGGGCGGCTTGATCCGGTTGTCATAAAACTGGCCGACAAAGGATCCCAACACCTCTTCGACCGAAAGCTGGCGGTCATGGCTCGGAAAATAAGCGCGGTTGCCCCAGTTCTGCCCGCCGCGAAAAAAGAACACCTGAACGCAGGTGTGCCCGGCCTCCTGATGCGCGGCGATGACATCGGCATCGACGATGCCGGGCACATGGATGTCCTGGTGCCCCTGAACCAGGGTCAGCGCCCGGATGCGGTCGCGGATCAGCCCGGCTGCCTCGAAATCGAGCGCTGCCGCCGCCTGTTGCATTTCTGCCGCGAGGCGCTGCTGCACCGCGTCGCTGCCGCCCGCCAGAAACGCTCGCGCTTCACCGATCAGCGCCGCGTAATCCTCGCGGCTGATCCGCTCGACACATGGCGCGCTGCACCGCTTGATCTGGTGCAGCAGACACGGCCGGCTGCGATTGGCGAAAATGCTGTCGCTGCAAGAGCGCAGCAGGAAAGCTTTCTGCAAAGTCACCAGAGTGCGGTTGACCGCTCCGGCCGAGGCGAACGGTCCGAAGTAGTCGCCCCCTTGGTTCTGGGCGCCGCGAAACTTTGTCAACCGCGGGAATTCGTGGTCTGCCGTCAAGTGGATAAGCGGAAACGACTTGTCGTCCCGCAACAAAACGTTGAAGCGCGGCATCAGCCGCTTGATCAAATTGCATTCGAGCAGGAGAGCCTCGGCCTCGGTATGGGTCGACACGATCTCCATCGCCGCCGTCTCGGCAACCATTCTCATGAGCCGGTTCGACAGGGTTGCGATATGCGCGTAGTTCTGCACCCGGCTTCTGAGGTTGCGCGCCTTGCCGACGTAGAGAGCGTCCCCCTTGCGGTCGAGCATGCGGTAGACCCCGGGGGTGGCCGGCATCGTCCTCAATGCCGCACGAATGACCGCGACACCGCGTGCGATGCCGCTCGCGACGCGCGCCGATGGTTCGCCGTCATTTGCCAGCGCGGTTGCATTCTCGCCGTCGGACGCCGGGTCATCTGGGTGAGTCGTGGCGAGGGGATCGGCGGTAACCCCCTCGGGGGCCCGGCGCGGGTCCATGGCAGACGATTTGCGCCTGGCAGCAGATCGCCGCGTGCGCATCGCGGAGGAGCGCAGTTCGGTCACGCTCTCGTCAATGGGTTGCGAAGCCATCGCAATTTAACCGCGGGACTGATCTCCACGACAAATGTGGATAACCTTATTGAAAAACCCAAATGCGCCAATTGTGAAAATCCGCTTCAGCTCGTACTTTGATTCTAGAATTTGTGGTGATTACGGTGACACCACCGCCGAGCTATCCCGGACCCACGGGTCCGCGCTGTGCGCGGCCCGAGGATAGGCGCTGGTCGAGACCCATTTCCGCCTTGGGTACCGGCTTTCCAGGCTGTAAGAGAACTCGCCTGTGCCGAGGCTATGCTGGGTACGCGATGCCGGTGAGCCGATCATGCGGCGGCGTGCAAGGCGCCGAGCAGGGCGGGAATGCCGCGCACGGCGATGGCGCGCTTGAGATTGAAGCCCAGCACAACCAAAGAAAGTTCGGATCTTGCCTTTTGCAATCCGCGGACGAGGAAGCGGGGATGGCCCATCATCCACTTCATGATGCCGAAGGGATGTTCGGCCAGCTCGCGTCGGCGCTGCATCCACCGCGGATCGTCGAGCGCGCGCTGATGCATGGCCTGGCGTGCGTCCTCGTAACCATCGCGAGGATTACCCGGCAGGCCGATTTGGTGCATTGCGGCTTCAACGCGCAGTCGACGCAAGCCCTGGTCGCGTATTGCTTGATCGGCGGCTTGCCCGATCGCGTGTGGCGGACGAGCGTTTGTCGCGCCGGACAGGTCCAGCTGTCGCTCGCGGCGTCATAGGTGAACGCATCGCGGCTGAAGAGCCCGTCATCCTTGGGATTGGCGGTGATCGGGCGTGGCACCACGGCGATGATGTCCGCCTCGGCACAGGCTTGGCCCTGTTCGCCGTTGGCATAGCCAGTGTCAGCCACCACGGTCACGGCTTCGGCGGCGAGCGCCTGCTTGCCCTGCGCCGCCATTGGCAGCAGCAGCTGATGATCATTGCCGTGGTTGGTCAGTTCAAAGGCGGCGATCAGCCCGTGTTTGGCGTCGACCGCGGTCTGCGCGTTGTAGGCAACCCGATGGCCGTGGCGGGCCGTCCGCATCAGCTTAGCGTCAGCTTCGCCGACCACCCGCTGCGCCAGGCCATCGGCGGCCAATCCCTCAGCCTGCTCTTGCAACGCTTGGCGTTTGGCCTGCAAGGCCGCCAGCGCCGTGGCCACATCGCCAGGTTCGGCTGGCGCCGCCTCGACGCGATCGGCGGCGTCCATCGCTGCCAGGTACTCGGCGATCTTGGCGTCAAGGCCGGTCAGTTTCTTCTCCAGAATTTTCGCCGTGATCACCTTCTTGCGGCTGGCGACGGCGGCGATCTTGGTCCCGTCGATCGCCAGCATTTCGCCGCCATACAGCGCCTGTTCTCGGCAAAATCGCACGAAGGCGCGACACACGCCGACAATCGCCGCCGGATGATCGCGGCGGAAGTCGGCGATCGTCTTGAACGATGGCGCCAGGCGCCGGATCAGCCACAGCACTTCCAGATTGCGCACCGCCTCCCGCTCCAGGCGCCGGCTGGAACGCACTTGGTTCAGATAGCCATAGACATAGAGCTTCAACAAATCGCCCGGCTGATAGGGCGGCCGCCCGGTTGCTTCCGCTGTCACCTTGGAAAAGCCAAGCTCCGCCAAGTCCAGGCCGTCGACAAACGCGTCGATCACCCGAACCGGACGCTCGCTGCCGTCCTGCTCGTCGAGGCTCGGCGCAAACAGCAGCCGCTGCTGACGGCATTCCCCCTCAATATGCGCCACCATCCCCTCCATGCTGGCCCACATATTGAATCTCATCCGCGCTCGTTTGAAAACCTCAAAAGCATCATCGCCGCGGGTTTTCACACAGCCTGCTTCGCCGGTATGTCGGAAAGCGCGGGATAACCCAAAACTTCCGAACCGGGACACTAAGCTTATTCCGTCACCGGTTCCCGGGGCGGCTGCGCCCAGCCCAGATGCTGACCGCCATCGAGCGCAATCATCTGCCCCGTCATCGCCGGTGCGGTAACAATGAAGCGCAGGGCGGCGGCAATTTCCTGGGGGCTGGTGCCGCGCTCGAGCGGCATCTGCGCGCGCTGCCGGCGAAACTGCCGCGGGGTCTGCCGCGGGCTCGGCAAGGTCGGCCCCGGCCCGATGCCATTGACGCGGATGCGCGGCGCCAAGGCCAGCGCCAATGTCTGGGTCAAAGTCCACAGCCCCGATTTGGACAGCGTATACGACATAAAAGATGGGGTCAGCGACCAGACCCGCTCATCGAGCATATTGACGACGACCCCCCCGGCGTCGACCGGCAGCCGTGCCGCCATTTCCTGGATCAACACGAATGGGGCGCGCAAATTGACCGCGAGGTGCTGATCCCAGCTGTCGCGAGTCACCGTCGCCACCGTATCTTCGCCAAACACCCCGGCATTGTTGACAAGACAGCCCACGAGACCAAAAGCCCGCTCGGTTTGCGGCAGCAAGTCGCGGACGGCATTCTCGTCGGCGAGATCGGCGCCGAGAGCCACCGCTGCCCCGCCTGCCGCCCGGATGGCCGCGACCACCGTCTCGGCTGCAGCACGTGAATGGTGATAATGGACAGCCACGGCAAAACCGTCTTCCGCCAACGCTAACGCCAAGGCCCGGCCGATCCGCCGGCCGCCGCCGGTGACCAAAGCCGCGCGAGGGATCGGCGGCGGCGGCAATGCCCCGTTCAGCACCTCGTCGGTACCGTAACGGTCGTCGACGCCGCCCTCTGGGTCGCCGCCCTTTGGGTCAGCGCCGGAGGGCACGGCGTTCCTTGCGGGCGCGCATCTTGGCGCGCGTCACCTCGCGCGCCGAAACCCCGGCGCGTCCGGCGGTCGAGCGGCCCGGTGGACCCTCGGCGCGCCGTCCGGTGGCGCGGTGCGCACCATTCACCGGCCCGGTCACCGGCAGTCCCAGATCGGCCTGCTCCAGCCGGCGAATTTCGTCGCGCAACCGCGCCGCCTGTTCGAATTCGAGATCCGCTGCGGCCTCGCGCATGCGCTTTTCGAGATCGATGATGACCGCCTGCAGACTTGCACCTTGGTAATGGGCCGCCTCCCCCTCCGACAAGCCGAAGGTCACGTGGTCGCGTTCGTAGACGCTGCCGAGAATATCGGCGATGCCGCGGCGCACGCTTTCGGGCGTGATCCCGTGAGTGGCGTTGTAGCTCAGCTGCTTTTCGCGCCGCCGATTGGTTTCGTCGATCGCCGCGTTCAAACTGTCGGTCATCCGGTCGGCATAGAGGATGGCGCGGCCGTCGATGTGGCGGGCCGCCCTTCCGATCGTCTGGATCAGCGAGGTGCGCGAGCGCAGGTAGCCTTCCTTGTCGGCATCGAGCACCGCCATCAGGGCGCATTCCGGAATGTCGAGCCCCTCGCGCAACAGGTTGATCCCGATCAGCACATCGAACACGCCGAGGCGCAGATCGCGAATGATCTCGATACGCTCCAATGTGTCGACATCGGAATGCATATAGCGCACCCGTAGACCGGCTTCGTGCAGGTATTCGGTCAGCGCCTCGGCCATCTTCTTGGTCAGGGTCGTGACCATGACGCGGTGCCCCTTCGCCGCCTCCTCGCGGCATTCGGCCATCAGATCGTCGACCTGGGTTTCGACCGGACGGATGATGCAGGGCGGATCGACCAGCCCGGTCGGACGCACGATCTGTTCGACAAAAACGCCGCCGGTGCGGTCCATCTCCCACGGGCCAGGCGTCGCCGAGACAAAGACCGTCTGACCGCGCATCGCGTCCCACTCCTCGAATTTAAGGGGGCGGTTGTCGGTGCAGGACGGCAGCCGGAAGCCGTATTCGGCAAGTGTGCTTTTGCGCATCCAGTCGCCACGGAACATGCCGCCCAATTGCGGCACCGTGACATGGCTCTCGTCGACAAACACCAGCGCGTCGCGCGGCATGTATTCAAAAAAGGTCGGCGGCGGCTCGCCGGGCCGGCGCCCGGTCAGATAGCGCGAGTAATTCTCGATGCCGGCGCAGCTGCCGGTTGCCTCGATCATTTCGAGGTCATAATTCGTGCGCTGTTCGAGCCGCTGCGCCTCGAGCAATTTGCCGTCGGCGAAAAGCTGGTCGAGGCGGATCTTGAGGTCGCGCTTGATCTGCTCGATCGCCTGCAACAAGGTTGGGCGCGGCGTCACATAATGGCTGTTGGCGTAGACTTTGATCGACTGCAAGGCCGCGGTCTTTTCGCCGGTCAGCGGGTCGATTTCGTGGATCGCCTCGATCTCGTCACCAAACAAGGACAGGCGCCAGGCGCGGTCTTCGTAATGCGCCGGGAACAGCTCGATCGTGTCGCCGCGCACCCGGAAGGCGCCGCGGACGAAATTCAGGTCGTTGCGCCGGTACTGCAATTCGACAAAGCGCGCCAACAGCTGAGTACGGTTGATCCGGTCGCCCCTGGCCAGCGAGAGAATCATCTGGGAATAGGTCTCGACCGACCCGATGCC
>DASXMC010000617.1:0-5952 GCA_036495885.1 Allostellaceae bacterium
GGGCGCATCGGCGCGCGTCCGGTAAGCGACGACCAGCAATTCCAACTGAATGTGCAGACAGAGGGGACACTGACCACACCGGAGGAGTTCGGCAAGATCGTGCTGCGGGCCAATCCGGACGGCTCGGTTCTGCATCTGAGCGATGTCGCCCGCGTCGAGCTTGGCGCGCAGAACGAGGACACCGAGACCCGCAGCAATGGAAAACCGGCGGTCGGCGTCGCACTCTACCTTGCGCCCGACGCCAACGCGGTGCAGACCGCAACCACCGTCACCCGCACGCTTGAACGGCTGAGCCAACGCTTTCCACCCGGCCTCAAGGCTCGTGTCGTCTACGACTCCACAGTCTTCGTCAACGATACCATCCGCGAGGTATTGCGGACGCTGGCCGAAGCCTTCGTTCTCGTCATCGTTGTCGTGTTCCTGTTCCTCGGTAATCTGCGGGCCACAATCATTCCCGCAGTCGCGGTGCCCGTCAGCCTGATCGGCACTTTCGCGGTATTATTGGCGCTGGGCTATTCTGCCAACACCGTCTCGCTGCTGGCGATGGTGCTGGCGATCGGCATCGTCGTCGACGACGCCATCGTCGTGGTCGAGAACGTCGAGCGGGTGCTCGAAGAGGAGCCCGACCTGAGCCCGGCGAAGGCCACGCTGAAGGCGATGGAGCAGATCACCGCTCCGATCATCGCGATCACGCTGGTGCTGCTCTCCGTCTTTGTGCCGATCGCCTTCATCCCCGGCATCTCGGGCCAGCTGTTCCGCCAATTCGCCGTGACGATCAGCATCGCGATGCTGATCTCGGCGCTAAATGCGCTGACCCTATCGCCGGCGCTGTGTGCGATCTTTCTGCGCCACGAAGAGAAAAAGCGTGGACTGATGGCGCTCGTGCTGCGCGGCATCGACTATTTCCGCGACGGCTACGCTGCGATCGTCATGCGTCTCGTGCGTGTCAGCGTCCTGTCGGTGCTGCTCATCGGCGCTTGCGCCGCCGGCATCGTCCCTCTCGCCCGTATCACGCCGACAAGCTTTCTGCCCGAGGAGGACCAGGGCGCCTTCTTCCTCAATGTCCAACTACCGGATGGCGCCTCGGTGGCGCGCACGAGCGAGGTGGTGCGTCGGGTCGAGAACCTCCTTAAATCGATGCCGCAAGTTCAGGACACGTTCGCGGTGATCGGCTTCTCGCTGCTCGACTCCGCCAACGAGGCCAATACAGGGTTCCTGCTGGCGAAGCTCAAGCCATTCGAGGACCGGCAGCGGGCGGAGGATTCGGCGCAGGCGCTGATCCGCAAGACGTTCGCAGAAGGGCAGCAGATCAGAAGGGCGGCACTCGTCGCGTTCAACCTCCCGCCGATCATCGGGCTATCGACCAGCGGCGGGTTCGAGTACCAGCTCGAGGCGCTCGAAGGCCAAGACCCGGTTGAACTCGGCAGCGTGATGCAGAGTCTGGTCACGGCAGCCAACCAGGACTCGCGGCTGGCCCGCGTATTCTCGACCTTCACGGCCTCGACCCCGTCGGTCTATCTCGACATAGACCGCGACAAGGCGCAGGCGCTCGGTCTCAACATGAACGACGTGTTCACGGCGCTGCAATCGACGCTTGGCGGCTTCTTTGTCAACAATTTCAATCTGTACGGCCGCACCTGGCAGGTCAACATCGAGGGCGAGGCAAAGGATCGCCGCGACTACGAGAACATCTGGCAAATCTATATCCGCAACCAGGCGGGCCAGATGGTACCGCTGCGGTCGATTGCGAACCTGCGCTATGTGCTCGGGCCGCAGGTGATCACCCGCTACAACAACTATCGTTCGCTCACCGTCAACGGTAGCCCGGCGCCAGGCAGTTCGTCGGGCGGGGCGCTGGCGGCGATGCAGGATGTCTCGGCTCAGACCCTGCCGCCGGGTTACACGTTCGAGTGGACGGGGACTGCCTATCAGGAGCATGAGGCGAGCGGCCAAACCGGACCGATCCTTGCCGTAGCGGTGCTGTTCGCCTTCCTCTTCCTTGTCGCTCTCTACGAAAGCTGGATGATCCCGATCCCGGTCCTGCTCTCCGTTACGGTCGGCGTACTCGGCGCCTATGCGGGGATCCTCTTTGCGCATCTGACCCTCGATCTTTATGCGCAGATCGGCCTCGTGGTGCTGATCGCCCTCGCCGCCAAGAACGGCATCCTGATCGTCGAATTCGCGCGGGAGCAGCGCGAACGAGGCACGACTATTATCGAGGCCGCTGTCCTCGGCGCGCGCCTGCGTTTTCGCGCGGTGATGATGACCTCGATCGCGTTTATTTTAGGTTTGGTACCGCTCGTTTTCGCTCGGGGTGCGGCCCAGATCAGTCGCCGCGATGTCGGGACTTCGGTCTTCGCCGGTATGCTTGCCGCGAGTACGATCGGCGTGTTTCTGATCCCGATGTTGTACGTCGTTTTCCAGCGCCTGCGCGAGCGGAGCAGTGCCTGGCTGCCGCGTAGACGGCGCCGCGTGAGGGCTCCCGAGCAGCAGCTGGGTCGTGCCGTCGCCGGCGAATAGCAGGCGCTCGCGCCCCCGGAAGGCCGATGCCGTCACCAAGATCCAACTGATCTTCGGCGCGCTGCTGCTGGTCATGCTACTCGCCTCGCTCGACCAGACAATAGTTTCGACGGCGCTTCCTACGATTGCCGGCGAATTCGGTGGGGTGACCCACCTATCATGGATCGTGACGGCTTATCTGCTGGCCACCACCATCGTCACCCCGCTTTACGGCAAACTCGGCGATTTGTTGGGCCGCAAAATTGTGCTGCAGTCTGGAATCCTGCTGTTTCTTGCGGGCTCGGCGTTATGCGGCGCCAGTCGATCGTTGGGCCAACTCATCGTTTTCCGCGCGCTGCAAGGTCTCGGCGGGGGCGGGTTGATCGTGGTCGCCATGGCAGCGATCGGCGATATAATCTCACCTCGTGAGCGCGGCCGCTATCAGGGAATTTTCACCGGAGTATTTGGTCTTTCCACGGTGCTTGGCCCATTGATCGGCGGGTTTTTCGTCGAACATTTGAGCTGGCGCTGGATTTTCTACGTGAACCTGCCGCTCGGTCTGATCGCCATCGTCATCATCGGATGGGCGTTCGCCGCTCCGAGCCCGCACGGCCGGCCCAAAGTCGACATCTTCGGCGCCGCCCTGCTCGCGACGATGCTTATCCCGCTTGTTGTTATTACCAGCTTCGGTGGCCGCAGTTTCGGCTGGAACTCGACTCAGGCCCACGTCTTGGCGGGTATTGCGCTTGGGAGCCTGATTTGCTTTGTCGCGGTCGAACATTGCGCCCCGGAGCCGATCCTGCCGCTGTCGCTGTTCGCCAACCGCACATTCACCGTTTCCTGTACGGTCGGCTTTATTGTCGGGCTCGCTCTGTTCGGCTCCGTCACCTACATGCCGGTGTACCTTCAGGTGGTCAGGGGTGCGAGCCCGACGCTGGCGGGTCTGGTTCTTGCGCCGCTGATGGCGGGCGTTCTGGTGGCGTCGGTCGCCAGCGGTCACGTCATCAGCCGGACGGGCCGCTATCGCGCGTTTCCGATTATCGGCACCGCGGTCACAACCCTTGGGCTCGGCTTGCTCGCCACGCTAGGTGGCGGCACGGCAATATGGTCGGTCGCCGGCTACATGTCCATTCTTGGCCTCGGCCTTGGCATGGTCATGCAAGTTCTGGTGCTCGCAGCACAGAATGCTGTCGACTACCGCGATCTCGGCGTCGCCACCTCCGGCACGACTTTATTCCGTTCGATCGGCGGCTCCGTCGGCGTGTCGCTGTTCGGGGCAATCTTCAACGCGGCACTAATTTCCGGCCTTGCCCACCGGCTCCCTGCGGGCCAAAACCCGCCCGTAGTTGCCGCGACCGGTGCTATGAGCCAACTGCCGGATGGAATGCGGGCGGTTTATCTCGATAGTTTTACCGCTGCGTTTCACCCGATCTTTCTGTACGCGGCGGCAATCGCGGCGCTGGCGTTCGCGCTCTCCTGGTTTCTGGAGGATACCCCGCTACGCGCCACAGCCGGGAGCGAAACAGTCGGCGAGCCGCCGTCGGGAAGCTGCTAATGGTACGGCTCTTATCACTTGATACCCACCTTGGCTCGGCGTCGTGCCTGCGACAGCGGGCATCCAGGAGCGGCGGTGACCGAGCTTGTGGCCCTGGACCCCGCTTGTGCAGGGGCGACGAAGCGGGACGAGACGGGAACCATCTGTTTGATCTGTACCCCTAAGAAGTCGTTCCGAACGCTAAAACGACGGTCTGAACAGGAGGCCCAAGGAGCACGGCGCTGCGCGAGCCAAAGCTCGGCAGCCTTGCCCGCGCGAGACCGCCGGGCCGATCCGTGCGGGCCCGTAATTGCCGGCGTCAGTTGATCCCGTAAAAGCCCAGCGCACCGCCGGCCAACACCTGACGTTTCGCCTCCGGCGACAACGGCCCAAGCCGGTCGAGGAGCATCTGCGGCGCGCCGGGGAAGAAGCCGTCCGAGTGCGGATAATCGGTCGCCCACATGACCTTGTGCGGGCCGATATAGTCGGCGAGCACGGCGATGCTGTTCTCGACCGGCTCGAACGAGATCCAGCAGTTGCGCTGAAACAGCTCGCTCGGCCGCATCTTGGGAGCGGTGTCGTTGAAGCCAAGGTCGTCGAAATGCCGGTCCATGCGGTCGAGCCAAGGCGCCATCCAGCCGCCGCCCGATTCGAGGAATGCGATGCGCAACCGCGGGTGACGATCGACGACGCCGCCCCAGATCACGGCCATCGCCGCCAGCATCATTTCCATCGTGTGGCTGATCATGTGGCGCGCCGCGCGGTCCGCCTCAAACCGGTCGACGCCGACGGTTGGCATCGCGGTGGTCGAGCCCTCGTGGAAACCGATCGAAAAGTCGAGATCCTCGGCCATCTTCCAGAACGGCTCGTACATCGGGTCGCTGATCATCTTGTTGCCGTGATACGGGTTCGGCCGCAGGAAGCCGCCGCGCATCCCCAGCGTTTCGCGCGCGTAGCGCATCTCTGCGATCGCCAGCTCGACCGACTGCATTGGCAGCATCGCAACCCCGAACAGCCGCTCCGGGTAGGGCTTGCAGTAGTCGGCTAGCCAGCGGTTGTAGGCACGGCACATCGCGCCCGCGAGCCCGGGGTCCTCGACGGCGCCGGCAAACAGGCCGAGGCTCGGGTACAGGAACGCGGCGTCGATCCCATCGGCATCCATGTCGACCATGCGGGCATGCGGGTCGAACCCGCCTTTCTTCCCTTCGGCGTATTTCAGGGTGTTGGGCTTGACGGCGCCCTGCCGCACGCCGACCGAGCCGAGGCTGCCAATCCCCCGCGGATTGCCCAGCAGTTTGTCCTCGACCTTGAGGCGCTCCTTGCCGTTCTCGTCGATGACGAACCGCGGTCGGCGCTCGCGGTATTTGGGATCGATGTATTCGTCCCAGAGATCGAGCGGCTCCAGAATGTGACCGTCGGCATCGACAACTTCATAGGTATGGGTCATCGGCATTTCCTCCGCTGCAATCAAATCGTGCGGGCATCGAGGCGAGCACCCGCCACAAGCGTCGATACGAGATATCGAAGGCATACTCCTCGTCCCGGCACCAATAATTACGGCGTCGTAGACGCCGGATGCCAAGTGACCGAAAGTGTTTGCGGATCAGGCATGGTGGGCACCAGTTTAAGGTTCAGCGAGCTGTCGACGCGAAAGCTGTGCGTAGCCACCGACAGGACTGATCCATCGCTAGCCCAGCCTTGTCGACGACGCCGACCCAGGACATGAAGCCGTGGTTGACACCGTCATATCGGGTCAGCGCGACCGGCACGCCGGCCGCCCTCAGCTTCTCGGCGTACAGTTCGCCTTCGTCGCGTAGCGGGTCGTATTCGGCAGTGATGACAAGGGAGGGCGGCAAGTCCGACAGCACGGAGGCACGCAACGGCGCCGCGTGCGGGTGCAGCCCTTCCGCCGGATCGCT